>NZ_NPDI01000051.1:0-43666 GCF_002251265.1 Rhodopirellula sp. MGV
TCCCGTTTGTGCTCGGGCATTTCTTTCTATTCTGCAATGTCTTCCGAGTCCCGCGGGGTGGCGGTTTTGCTTTGGTGTTGCACGTTTTGTGATGAAGACCGGTGGATTGCAAATTGCAAAATGAACCTTGCAAATTTGGATTTTGATGTTGGTGCTGGGGGACAGGGATCTTTGACAAGATCCACTACCTGGGGCTTTTGTGGGCCGGTTTGTGGTGATGGCGGTTTTGCTTTGGTGTTGCACGTTTTGTGATGAAGACCGGTGGGTTGCAAATTGCAAAATGAACCTTGCAAATTTGGAATTTAGAAGGTGGTGCTGGCACAGGGATCTTTGACAAGATCCACTACTTTTTTGTTTCGTGGTTTTGCTTTTTGAGTTGGTCTGCGACTCGGCGAAGGATGCGTTCTGCGGTTGGGCCGGTTTGGTTTGAGAACATTGGCAAGTCAGCTAAAGGTACGCCCATGCGAGCCAAAGCTACTCGCCACATGTCGGCTTCCTTCGACAGACTCATAATGGGCGATGGGCGCCGCAGAAACAGTTCACGAATTCGATCGATTGCCGAAGACGCTCGGGGACCAAATCGAGTGTATGCCTGACAGACGGCACGCATCACCTCGCGCCGCTGACGTGTTTCTTCGATATCGACGGAGTCATCAAGAATCACCGCAAGGACCGCCACCGCTTCCGCTGATTCCACATCCGCCAGTGACTCGATGAAGGCTGGTGCATCACGATAGAGTTCGGGTGTTTTCCAAATCAGCCAATGTGTCGCGGACGGATCGGCAAACGTGCCGCGAGGCATCCCGGCCAAACACTCCGCCAACCATTGACGAAGCTTTGGTGAAGAGTGGTTCATCGCGATCCGCTCGGCGAAGGCATCTCGCATTCGCAAGGGAGTTTTCTTCGTCGAATAAACGTTTGCAATCACCTCGTCGAGTTGGCTGATTCGATCATCCACGACGATTCGTGAAATCAGTCGGTCGTCGGTTTCGGTGGTGTCGAAATGGAAGAGGTCGAGGTATCGATTCGCTAGGCTCAATTGCATGTCAGTGGCATTGGGATCGTCCAGCGCCTCGGCGACAGCTTCGCGCAGTTCAACGATTGCGTCTTGATCGCATCTGACTTGAGGTCGATCGAGTGTGCTGAGTAAGGTTGATTCAGGACGAAACTCGATGTCACCGAACGTTAGGTTTTGTCGCCCGATGTGGAATGAGGCGCCCGAAATCGTTCCTGCGCCGGGATGGATTCGGTAGCCGAAGTAAAAGAATCGCGAAGGAACGGTTTGCTCATAAAACGTCTTTCTGAATCGTGTCACGCCTTCGGAGTCAACGATGGAAACGCGTCGAAGTGACGATGTTGGGTAGTGCCGTCGCTCCTCCAATCGAATGGTCCAGTCGGTTGGCTTTGCGAATTTCGGATCAACTTCCTTCAATCGTTCATCGCCAGCCAAACGCATCGCCCAATCTGCTTCGACGGCCATGGTGGCGGATCGAAATTGTCGCCCCGAGTACTTGCGAGCCAATCCTGGGTCCTTTCGGATGATTTCGCCTGGTTGAACTGGCACAAGTCCCAATGGAGTGTTCTCGGCGGCAGAGACCAGCTTGTACGTCGCCAGTCGCTGTTGACTCGCGCTCGATGTCACCACGGTGACGGAGTCAACGTTTGGGCAGTCCAAGAGTGCCAAACACAGGTAGTCGCACTGCGGGTCGCTGTTTCGGTGGGGCAATTCGATTCGTACGTGCCCATCGAGCTTGAGCGGATTGCCTAACTCGATGTCGGGTGTTGCTTGAGAATTAAATTGTGCCAGCCACTTCATCCGCGGAGGCTGCATCACGAGCCAGCCGATCGACAGCGCGATGGCAAGCGAAAGCGTTGTGGCTGCCCATGGCGATTCAATCGGCAGCACGCGGCGAATCGCCGCCGTCGCGAGTGAGTAAACAAAGACCGTGGGAGCACAGGTCAGGACAAGCCCTGGGATGATCAGGAACAGATATCCCACCGCAACGAGCATCGGACAGGTGATCGCGATGGCGGCAAGCAGTCCGGTAGCGATTAGAAAGTACTTCAAGGGAGGCTCCGCATCGCGTTGGCCTGAACGCGCAAAGGCAAATCAGGTCGATTGATTCGCGTAACCTCTGCAATCGTCGCCCTTCGTTAGTGAGCACCATTCGTCTCACTGGGCATCGGTACGCTGTTAGCGAAGCTTAGCTCAGCGGTTTTGATTGTGTCCGTGATTCTTGGGGGCCATCGCCGCTGTTGAACTCTTCGTAGTGGATCTTGTTAAAGATCTTGCTCGGCAGGGTTTGGGATGAGCCGAGGGATCTTTGACAAGATCCACTACGTTGGGAACTGGTTCCGAATGTGACGGTCAGCGATTCTGAAGTCGTCGTCGAACGAGTAAATCGTTCAGTTCGCGACGGGCCGATGGCGTCTCGGGAAGTTCTGATTCCTCGCAAGCTGTCTCGAGCTCGTTTGTCAGTCGCTCGTACTCGCGGGAATAGAATTCCAGGTCAGCGACGGGAGCGGTCCTTTTTCAGGCCCGGTTCGCTTGCAGTCGATCAGCTCGTCGATGTACGAAAGCTTTGCGGATTCGTTGAGCGTTGCGAGGTTGGCTTCGACTTCGCCGGTCTGCATCAAATGGATCCCGGTCAGTAGCACGCGGTAGACGTACAACAGTGGCTTGACGCGCGGAGGCGACTCTTTTGCAAAGAGCTTCCACTGGGTCGCGGCAAACCCGAGGTAGTGATGCGCGTGGTGGCGCGTGATGCAGTTCGTTGCGATCGATTTTAGTTCTTCGTGCTCGGGCGTGCTGTGCACAACGAGCGGCGAGAAGATTTGCTCCAGCACGTAGCCGTTCCGTTTCAGCATTAGCCGAAAGAACTTTTCGGCATCGTGTGTGACCAAGTCGATCTCAAGTCCGTCGTAGATGCCTTCTTTTTCAACGGTTTGATCGCCCTCTTCGAGCCCCACGACGGTTTCCAGTGGCAGCAGGTGAACGCCGCGAAGATCGAAGTCGGAATCGGGAGAGGGGAAACCGTAAAGGTGCGCGCCACTGATCGTCGCGAAGAGCAGCGGGTAAGGGTGCGACTCAACGTGCCGCATCATCTTTTGGTAATCAAGTTGCATGGTAGTGGATCTTGTTAAAGATCCTTGTTCAGAGTCGCGAATGAGCCGAGGGATCTTTGACAAGATCCACTACGGAAGAGACTTCTCCGACGCTCGCTGGCGGGCGTTGATTAGAAATGCGTTTGCTTGTTCGTAGTGGGGGCGATCGGGAAGGTTGGTGGTTTGGAATGCAGATTCGAAATCCCGTTGCAGTTGCTTTCGCCAAACATCGGCTTCGTCGAATGGCATTTCGCCTCGTTTGATCGTTAGCAACCGATCACGATACTGGCCGACTTCCACCATCATCTCACCTTCGCGGAGCACGTGGGTTCCCGAAAGCAGCAACCGAATCAGGTGCATCACGTGCTTCCATTTCACACGGCCTTGATTACGGATGTCGGTTTGCATCTTCTTGAACTGCGAGGCAACGTATCCGGAAAACGTTTGAAAGATCAGCTTCGATAAGAACGCCGATCGCATCGCAATCAGTTCGTCGCCCAGCGGAGTCGTGAACTCAACGAGTGGGGAATAGAGGCACTCGAGCACGTTGGGGTTCGCCTTGAGCGCGAGCACAAGGAACTTTTGCAGTTCCCAGTAGACCTCTTGTGTTTCATCGTTCTCCAACTGTTCCGGAACACCGTACAGCGACCAATGCAGCTCTGCTGGTGGCAAGTAGATGCCGCGGCGGTCGGTGTCAGAGGCTTCGTCATCGAGACCATAGGCTCGCGATCCGATCACGCAGCGAAAGATGACACGATCGTAAAGACCCGAGCTCATCAATGCAGTCGTTCCCGTGAGTGAAGCTGGTGTGGAAGGATCCACTACGCTGGGGAGGCGTTTGAATTCTGCTAGTCGATTGAGTTGGTCGTGGCGGATTGGGGCTTCGAATCCGTCGCTGAATTTCACGCGGTAGGCATGCGAGCGATCGACTGGCGAACGGACGATCACACCGACTGCGCCGGCTGGATGTGCGATGCGATCATTGACCGTCATGACATCTTTCCGAGCGACAACTTGGGTGCCGGGTGAATAGATTAGTGGTGTGTCAGACATTTCATGCGACTGGACGTGAAGGACATCAGAAGCTTGCGTGACACGACAGTAACCGGTGACGTTCGGTACGTAAACCGATTAAGGGTTGGTAGTGGATCTTGTTAAAGATCCGGCGTGGGTGTTGTGAAACGGGGTGGAAGGATCTTTGACAAGATCCACTACGGAGAGAGGACCAGTGAGATCCAGATTGGGGTCGTGGGTTTTGTTAAAGATCCTTCCCGGCAAACTTTCCACGCGGCGGGTCTTGCAAAGGCGTCGTCTCGCTATGTCAGTCGACTACAATTGATGGATGGATATCGTGACGCATGCTTTGATCGGAACGGCGAGTGCCGCGGGCCTTTTTTCTTCTCAACCGGCACTTGCCGTCGGCCTCGTGTTGGGAAACGTGGCCCCAGACTTGGACGCCTTGTCGCGAATTGCCGGCAAGCACGCGTTCCTTCGATTCCATCAAACTTACACCCACTCGGCCGGTGCGATCGCCGTCGTGCTGGCTGTCTCGGGCGGATTGCTGATCGCGGGACTCGCGATCTGGGCACAACTCGCGATCGGGTTGGCAATCGGAATGATGATGCATGTCGGACTCGACCTCACCAACTCGTATGGCGTGAAATGTTTGTGGCCGCTGTCCCAGCGACGCTTCGCGATGGACTGGATTTTCTTTATTGATGCTTACGTGATTGCCCTTTGTGCCATGATGTTGGCGTTGCAATTTGTTTTCCGATCCAAGGAAGACGTGGTGACCGGGTTGTCGATCGCGTTCGTCGCGATGCTGCTTTTCTATGTCGGTTTGCGACGTGGGATTGCGGCAGGTGCGAAACGCCGATTGGGCTCGGCAAATGCCCTATCAGCTTCGACATCCGTCATCCCGACGACGGGGGCACTTTTCCGATTCTTGGTGTGCCGTAAAACAGACGGCTTCGCCGAAACGTTTACGTTCGACGCTCGATCTGGTACCGAAACGGAACGACGAGTGGTTCCCATCTTGGACGAGGATGTTCCGGCCGCGATCATTGGCTGCCGCGAGTGGACTGTGATGCGGTCTCTGTCCGATTTCTATTTTTGCGTAGAAATCGACGGCAACACCTACGTCGGTGAAGACCTTCGGATCCGAAATTTTGGAACCCATTTTGGCAGGCTAGAATGCCAGTTGGGTGCGGAAGGGGAACTTGAGAAGAAGCGATGGGACGTTTGATGAACTTGAATTGGAAACATCACCCGACACACGGATTTCGTTTTTCGAGCACGGACGCCTTTGCGATCGTCGTTTGCTTGATCGCAACGATCTGGGGCCGGCGAACGATCGGCGATCTCGCTTGGTTGTTCCCGTTTGTGCTCGGGCATTTCTTTCTATTCTGCAATGTCTTCCGAGTCCCGCGGAAGCCCGAGTTGGTTTGGGCAGGATGCTTCTTGGTCATCGCGACGGGGTGCCTGATCGCGGAGGCTTCGATTCTTTATGCGTTGTGGATGGTGCTACCGATTACCGCAGGAATTCTGGTCTACGCGATTCGCTTGCCAAGCTATCACGGTATCGGGGCGATTCGTTCGGTTGAGCGCGATGAAGATCCGGCCTCGTGATGGTCGTGGATCTCGTTAACGATCCGGCTTGGGTGTTGTGAATCGGGGTGGAAGGATCTTTGACAAGATCCACTACCTGTTGCTTGCTGGGAGTTGGCATGCGCTTGTGGCGGTTTTTGTTCGGAGTAGCGTTTTCGGATCTCGGAGCGGGTGGATTGCAAATTGAAAATTTAGATGGGGGTGTGAGTACAGGGATCTTTGACAAGATCCACTACGTTTCGCTTGCTGGGAGTTGGCACGCGCTGGTGACGGTTTTTGTTCGGAGTAGCGTTTTCGGATCTCGGAGCAGGTGGATTGCAAATTGCAAAATGAACATTGCGAATTGAAAATTTAGACGTGGGTGTAGGCATAGGGATCTTTGACAAGATCCACTACGTTTTGAGGTTTTTACGGTTAGAAATGCTCGGGGAGGACTTTGCCGGTGCGGGCGTCGACGCGGTGGAGTCTGGTGCGCTCGCCGGTTTCGCTGTTGCCGGTTTTTAGCGAGACCAACCAGTAGGGCTCGTCGGGAACGTTCGCGGCGACCATGTCACGACGGATCGCTGGATCGTACACGCCGTTTTCGCTGTAAAGCTTGGCGTGAAATTCACGCTCGCGGCGAATTCGCTCGGCGTCAAAGAAGACGGCCGAGCATTTTGTTCCCGGCTTAATGTCACCGAAATGTTCGATGACGATCATGATCGCCGCTTTCTGATCTATCTCTTGCACGACTTCTCCGTTCGTTAATCGGTTTAAGAAGGCTTCATTGTCGTCATGCCGCGATTCAACGCAAGCGAACGCGACTCGGTGGGCGACCTCGCGATCGCAGATGACTCCGTAGTGGATTTTGTTAAAAATCCTGGCTGTGAAAGAGATTGCCTGCGGAAGGATCTTTGACAAGTTCCACTACTCGTTGTCGCCGAGGGATCTTTGACAAGATCCACTACTCGTTGTCGCTGAGGGATCTTTGACAAGATCCACTACTTTGGGATGGAGGCTTGTTTGGTTTGCCCCCGGGTGCTTTTGAATCGTTAATAATCGTTGAACGGCAGTTGCAGTCTCAACAGGATTTCAGGAGAAATCGATGGCGGTGAAGGAAGATGACGTTGCCTGGGTGGAAGCGGAAAAAGACTATGCGGTCGGTTTGGCAGACGGAAAACTGGTTTGCCGTAACCCCAAAGGTAAAACGCTTGCTTCGGTACCAAAGTGGCTGAAAGAAAGCGAAACGGGCGAATCACTAAAAGCACTCGCCGAATGGCTGAGCGACCATGAGCTGGAGTGCCAACACACGGTCGAACGGTGGATGCTCGGTTCGTTGGTGATCCCGCGTGATGTGTTAAGCGAAGTCTGGCCGGATCCCGCGTGGCAACTTGCACTGCGTGACATGGTGATCGCACCTGCTAATGCCGCGGGAAAAGTCGACTACGAAAAAACGGGGCTGCTTCGAGACGTCGACGCGAAACGCGGCATGGGCGTGATCGATCTTGATGGCGAAACGCAGTGGCATCGTGCGGCCAGTTTCACCGTGCCGCACCCGATCTTGATCGCCGACCTCGACGAACTGCGTGAACTCGCCGGTGACCTGAGTATCCGACAAGTCGTTGACCAACTGTATCGCCCTGTGGCACAGCCAACCGCCGAGCAAAAGGTGCTCAAGCAAATCAACGATTATGCGGGTGGCAAGTTCGAGCAGTTGAACTTCGCGTTATCTGTCTGTCGGCGACTGGGCTATCCCGTGCGTGGTGGATACGCGACATGTCGTGTGTTTGAAAATGGCCAATCGGTCCAAGCACGCTATTACGTGGGCGATGAATATCCCGAGTCAGAAACCTGGACCGGCGCACTTGTCTTTGTTGACGAATCGGAACACGCCATCGCGATTGGCGACCTCGGCGCGGTGACATTCAGCGAAGGCGTTCGAATGGCTTCGGCGATCTATGCGAAACGAAAGGTTGAGGACGATTCGGAGGCGGCATCGTGAGCAAGACAAAGAAGAAAACGGCGACAGGCACGAAACTGTTGGACGCCCAGTTAATCGCGGGTGGAATGGTCCATGTCGATGCCAAAGTCGACGAGGCTGCGACCGAGCACGTTGTCGCACGGAAATACGTCGGCCCGGCGATTGGTGATCGCGTCGTGGTGCGACTGGGTGCCGACCGACTTGGCCCGGCCGAAGACTTGGCCATGGAATTTCTGGGGCTTGCTTCAGCCGGCGAAAGCAAACCGCTGGCCAAACAAAGTCGGCGGGCACTCGGGTTTGCCAGTTGGGCATTGATCACGCATCCCGAGAATGCCAAGTACGCACTGAGCTTGGTCAAACGGATGAAAGCGGCGGGGCGCAAAGCGAAGTCCAAACCGGGGCATGCCTGGGACCAATACGCCGAAATGGCGGACGAATTGAATCGTTCGGTCAAGGAGTTCTTGCCACCGTTTTGGGAGGAGACCGGGCGAACGTACAAGGAATACGGCAACACGAGTTATGCCGGCCGTGCGATCGGCAAAGCATTGGAAGCCGAACGCGTTCACTCGCTGGACGTCGACAAAGAACGTCGTCGCGACGCGGTGCTGGAGTTCACACTCAGCGGATGTTTGTCCGGCAAAGCGCTCACCGAATACACCAAAGACCTCGAACGTCAGTTCGAACCGGAGGAAGCGTTCGAGACGCTTCGTGATTTGCTGGTGCGGCGAACGATGGGCGGCATGCCGCCGTTGGCGACTGCCGGCAAAGACTTGGCGAGGTTCGCGAAGGCAGCGGGGCGAGATCCCGATGCCGAAGTCGATGCGGTGCTTCAACACATCATCGCATCGCCGTCGATGGCTCGCGCACCGAAACAGTTTTGGAAGTCGGTGACAAAGAACGTGGCCCGGTTGGCAGCGTCGGACGAATCATTCGCAATGTGGTTGCTGGTGCACACCAATTGCGAACCATCCTATTACAAGGACAGTGCCGTTTGGGATTGGTTGGATTTACTTGACGAGTGGAATGTCCTGCCGCTGCTGGGAAAACCGGCCGAAGAGCTTCCCAAGGACGTGATGATTCCCGGCGGGCGGGCCGGCTGGATCAGTCGCTTGATCGCGGTGGAGTCGTGTCCCAAACCACGGCTGTTCGACTTGATTGACTTGGCAGCAGACGCGATTCGTGAAGAAGGCGAACCGTTGCGGTTGGGCGAAGGCAGCTACTACCGCAGCAATCTGGATGTCGATGTGATTGAGCACCTGCTGGATTTGGGGCTTGAAATTGCGGATCCCCCGGACCGGCGATCACTCGATTTTTCCGGTTGGCTGTTGGAAACCGTCGATCACATACGACGCAATAGCTCGCTGAAAAACCTTGCCGCCGATGATCGGTTTTATCGCAAACTGCTGGACCAAATCGCTGACCTCGTCAAGCATCGTGGCAACTCCAAGTCCCCCGCTTATGGGCGCAAACTGCCACCGACGCGGTCGTTCGAAGCGGCGGCGGCTGACAAGCCAGCAATTCATGACGTCTGGTGGAATTTCCTGGACAAGAATCTGCAAGCGCTCGAATGCGGTGGGCTTCCAGATGCAGAGAACTCGCTCAATTTGCTTGTCGATTGCGCCCGCGAGACGACCGGGAAGCAGTTTCCGGAGTTCGTCAAACGTCTGCGTAAGGTAGACCTCATCAAAACGCTGCAGCGGACTCTGCAAGCAGGCGTCATCGACGAGTACGGCTGGGATGCTCTGGATGCGGTTGACGACGAAGAACGGCTACCACGATTTGCGAACCGTTCACAATCACAAACGTTGTTGATGTTCCCTTACGTAACCGTTCTTCGCGAAGGCAAAGCGAACTGTGTCGGCAAGGAAAGTCGTGTCTTGGGGGAATTCAAACTCGGCAAAAACGAATCGCCGGTCGCCATCATTCCTGTTCGAGACGATGCCGTCTTGCTGTATCGCGATGACCACTACAGGGATTCTGCCGTATGGTTGAGTGATCCAAACGAATCCTTTGAGCCAAGCATTTCCTACTATCAGCTGGACGCGAACGGATTGATGGAGGTTGATAGCGGCGTGTTCTATGGCTCGCGTATCCTTCAATCCGGCGACCAATCGATCCCGGCATCGCGGCATTGGTACAGCGATGGTCAGCGGTACTGGGCACTGAGCGAAACCTATTCGCACTGGAATGAATTTGACACGCTTGCGAATCAAGATGATTCGCAACCGGTTCAAAAATCGTTGATCGAAATTGATCCTGCGAATGGACAAAAAGGACGAGCCAGTGTGCCGGCTTGGTTCGAGCAATTCGCTACTGCGGGGTCACGGATCGCTTGGGCGACCAGCTCGCTGATGCCGGTACCGGCAGGTTGCGAATCCTCGCCGCTTGGAGTGAAAGACGGCTTGATCGGATGGTGCATCACACGTCAACGCGATGGAACGTTCAAGAGCCAAGGCATTGACGGTCGAACATACACGAGCCCCACGGACATCGGCGATTTGCACTATGGAATGCCCTGCCTTGCGATGGTCGACAAGCCGGCTGGCAAAGGACATTGGTTGGTTTTACAGAACAACTCGGTCGTCGATTCCGAAACCGGAATCGGATTCGCGGGACCGAAAGACCGGTACCATTTCGGCCAGCCGATCACACTGCCGATTCAATTTTGGAATTACTTCCGCATACGCTGTGTGGAATCGTCAAAGCAACTGCGTAAGTTGAAACTGGCCGACGCCAAAGCGTTCTTTGACGCCGGAAAAATCGAACACGAGGCATTGAAGGTCAAAGAGGACCCGAAAAAGCCCGATCCCAATCGCGAAGCCGCATCAACGGCAGTGCGAAAGGTACTTGGCAAAGCACCGGACCGACTGGTCAAAGGAATCAGCCGTGTCGCGAGGCTTGCCAGCACCGAGCAAATCAGCTTGGACAAGTTGATCTCTGTGGTCAGCGGCGAAGCTGCCAAAGCGACCACCAAGGCAAAGGGACGCGTCGACACGTCTGCCTTCACCGATGAACAATGGGATGACCTTGGAACCGAATTGACAAGTCTTGCGATTCCGCTGGAAGGCCTCGAGCGAAACCTCGATGGTCACTACGGACAAAGATCAATCTCGGCAAAGCACCTGCTGGAAGTCGCCGCATTCTTTAAACAAGGAAAAACGTACCTTGAACATTCGCCGGCTGAATCCAAACAGGGCAAAGGAGTTCAGTTGACGAAAAGCAGCGTGAACTACGTCGGGATGCTCGATGACCCGCCGTCGGCTGCATGGCAAGCATTTTGGAAGAGGATTCATACCGGTGCGGACGATGGGGTTGCCGTTCCGAAACGTTTGGCTGGCAATTGGTTGAAAGCGTTTGAATTCTTCGCCGACAGCGGCCTGTTACAGCTGCAAGGGACGATGGCGCTTTACCTAACGGAAGATTTGAACCGCGACACGTACAACGAGCTGAAAAAGAAGCATGGTCTTCCTGAAAACGATGCGCCCGTTGCCTGGGTTGTTGGCAAACAGTGCTATGTCGTCTATTCGATCAGCAGCTACCTCGACAGTTACTTCGTTATCCTGGGCTATGCGTCGTCCGGCACATTGAAACCGCCGTCCGGTTTTAACTTCGCGACGACGATACCGATTCGAAAACGGTGGATGGCAACATCGCTCAAGACATTTGCGGAAACGGTGCCGAAGGTTGAAATGCTTCCGCTGGTCGAACAAGACGACCTCGACGCGGCTGCCGAAAAGCTAGGCCGGTCAACCATCGAAGTCGCCTTGGCGTGGATGGGTAATTACCGCAGTGTCCGTTACGGACAAGAAAAACTGACCAAGGAACTTCGCTCGCACTATGGATGGAAGGTGGCAGACATCAAGACCGCGGTCACGGCATTGGATGCCGATCCGCCTGCCGCATCGGTTCTATCCGAAGCCGCCCGTTTTGATGCGACGGGGGCGATGACCACCAAGGTCGCCCGCAACTTTCGGGCGATGGTCAACGCTTGGGCGGAGTCCTCGAAACAGTCCGTCACGATTCCCAGTGACGTCGCGACAGTGCTGCAAAAAGTGCTTCCGAGCTATCGAAGTCTGAACCAAAAGCATCTCGCCGATTTCCTTGGCGAACCGGAGAATTTCTGGCTTTTGGCAGATCGAACCGTCACGTTCGAATTAAAAAAGCAAGCTCGCTATTCAAAAGCGATTGCCGAAACGTTAGACCCGCCTAGCAAGCTTGACGAAGACGCCACCTACCCGGTGTTGTGCAGAGTCATCTGGGTGTTGAACTACGAATGCCCGGCCGCAAGCGAACTGCGCCAGTTGCTTCCCAGAGCGATTGAGTGCTTGCGAGATTACGTCGCCCGCAAAGGCACTTCGCTGCCGTTCGGAGAATCTCGTACCGTCATGGGGTATCCCGATGAGGAGGTTGATATCGAGGGAACGGTGGAGCGGTTCACTGCGGTGGTCGGTAAATGCAAGCTTGGCAAAGACAATCTCTATCGGTTCGACAACGGATTGATCTTTGGTGCGATGCTTCCCCCAGCAGTCGAACTGCGATTCCGTACTGCCAAACTGAAAACGGATGCCGACTACGATGCGTTGATCGCGGCGGCTGGTCAAACGTTTGGCTATGAATCCGACGGATCCGATTCCATCAATCAGGCTCGCTTTGTCGCCAGCATTCTGAGTGGTGAAATGGATGCCATCATCGCGAACAACCGCGATAGCTCTGTCGAAGCTGGACAGTGGGACCAAGATCCGCGAAACTCCGTCCCCAAATTGGTCAAAGAAGTCAGCAAGAAACGCAAGGTCAGCGAAGATGCCGCGGTGTTGTACTTGCAAGTGTTGGCATTGCATGACCCCAATAACAACAACCTCAAGAAATGGAACGGCTGGACGACGAAACAGATCAAAGCGGCAGCGGCTGAGCTGGTGACGGCGGAATTGCTGGTCACGGCTAAACGAAGTCGTGCCGGTCGCGAGTTTTTCTTGCCTGGCGGTTGGGAAGCGTTGAAAGCGCCTAACCCTCCGATCGAAACGTGGAAATTGCCGCTGTTTGGTTACGAAAACACTGACGCCTTACGCGGCAGTTACGGCGACGTGATCGTTTGCCCGCGCGCGGTCCATCGTCAATTCGAAGTGGCTTGGGAACGGGTTTGTTCCGGCGACGTTCCCAGTTACGAAGAAGCGAAGGTTTGACGATGGCAAAGAAAAAGACATCAGCCAAAACGGATCATTCCATCAAGCCCGCCCCGCGGATGCAGTTGCAACCCGCCGAGATGCGTTATGCCGAAGAGCTGCGTGCACTCGCCGAATCCGACACTGCGCCACGGCCGGAGAACTGGTCCTTGTCGCCCGGGGCGGTGGTCGATTTCATTTGTGGGACCGACGGCGTCAAGGTCGGCAAAACGAAAGCGTCCTCACGTGTCATCACCGAAAAGTTCGTCGGGTCTCGCAATCTGATCCAGCGCTGCGTCGTCACGCTTGCTGGCGAACGAGGCTTGATGCTGGTTGGTGAACCGGGAACCGCGAAATCGATGCTGGGTGAATTGTTGGCCGTTGGGATCAGTGGCACCGGGGCGTTCGCCGTGCAAGGGACGGCAGGGACCACCGAAGACCAGATCCGTTACGGTTGGAACTATGCGATGCTGTTGGATCGTGGACCGTCGCCGGAAGCACTCGTTCCGTCGCCGGTGATGCAGGCGATGCAAACCGGCAAGGTCGTGCGTTTCGAAGAGATCACACGTTGTTTGCCAGAGGTGCAAGACGCGTTGATTTCGATCTTGAGCGAACGACGGATGATGATCCCCGAACTGGGTGATGAAGATGCCAGTGTGTTTGCGACACCGGGCTTTTCGGTGATCGCAACCGCGAACCTTCGTGACCGTGGCGTTTCGGAGATGTCGGCGGCACTGAAGCGTCGTTTCAATTTTGAAACCATCGCACCGATCGCCGATGAAGCCCGCGAACGTGAATTGGTCAACAGCCGAGCCACCGCGATGCTGCAAACTGGCAATCCGTCTGGCGACCGCGTCGAGATCGACGAAGCACTGGTGAAACTGCTGGTCACGATTTTCCGTGACCTACGCAGTGGCCGCAGTAACGAAGGATGGCAAGTCAATCGCCCCAGCACCGTGATGAGTACCGCCGAAGCGGTCGCAGTGGCAACGGCGATCACACGTGAAGCCGTTTTCTTTCCGTCGGGATTCGATCCGATTTCGCGACTGCCCGGCCACTTGTTGGGCGTGGTGATGAAAGACGAAGCGAAAGACCGCGAACGTTTGCTGGGGTATTGGGACGGCCCGGTGCGGCGACGCGCCGAAGATGGCAGTCCGCTCTGGAAACGATTGTTGGAATTGCGTGTCGTACTGGAAGGCGAAGAGCCGGGGGCTTGATCGAAGGTGATGAAAGCTCTCGAGCCGATCATTCAATCTCGCTCGCCACTGCTAATTGGCGTGCGACATCATTCGGCGATGCTCGCGCGGGCGATGCCGCAAATTTTGCAAGACTTCCGGCCCGAGTGTCTGTTGGTTGAGCTGCCCGAGGACCTGCAAGATTGGGTGCCGTATCTCGCGCACCCCGATACGCGTGCCCCTGTCGCGATCTCGGCCGTGGATCCGCAAGGTGGTTTGTTTCTTTACCCACTCGCCGACTTTTCGCCCGAGTGGGTCGCGATCCGTTGGGCGTTTGAAAACGGTGTTCCCGTCAAAGCATGTGACTTGTCGATTGCGAGCAAAGGCCAAGCTGTTGAATCCAATGCAGCTGAGAACGCGGTACCGACCGCCCTGGATCGGCTGCTTCAGCAAACCGGCGACGCGGACACCGGTGAGCTTTGGCAACGGTTGGTCGAAAGTCCCGGTTGTGATGCGGCGGCGGAAAACTTGCGTGCGGCGGCGTTGACGTTTGGCTGGCTGGTGCGTCAAAGCACGCCGAACGTTTCGTCATACGATGTCCTGCGTGAATCGGTGATGCGTCAAGCGATCCGTGAAGCACCCGATCACAGTGTGGCCGTCGTGGGTTCGTTCCACGCACCGGCGTTGACTCCCGAAGAAGTCCACAACAATCGCGAACCAGATGCCCAGAGATTGGCTGGGCTCCGATCGGAACAATCGAATAGCACGACAAAGTCTCAAACGGATCGTGAGATGGGCGTTTCGTTGATCGCGTATTCGTTCGAGCAACTTGACGAACGGAGTGGCTATCCGGCGGGCATTCGTGATCCGGTCTGGCACCAGCGGATGGTCGAAGCGAAGGACCATGACGCGATGGATGCGGCGGCACTCGAATTTGCCACATCGATTTGTCGGCGACTTCGCCAAGCAGGTCATGTCGCCGGGACTCCCGACGCGACCGAAACCATCCGGATGATGCGCGATCTCGCTCGGATGAGGAATCTTGCTTCGGCCGGACGCGGTGAATTCGTCGAAGCCATTCAAAGCTGTTTGGTTCAAGGCGACTTGATGGGCCGCGGTCGCGCGGTCGCAAGCGCCGCGGCGGATGTCCTGATCGGCGATTGTCGCGGACAGGTGACGTCGACCGCACCGAGATGTGGACTTGCGGTGCACATCGATAAGCTGTTCAAGGAGTTGAACCTTCCTGGCCCGGAGTCGTTGACAACTTCTAAAACGGCAAAGGATCCCAAAGAGATCAAGCTAGACGTCCTGCGCAAACCGCGTGATCGAGCCCGTGCGGTCGTGCTGCGGCGACTGTGTGCCGCATCGATTCCTTACGCGACCCGAGTCGACACCGTTGAAACGGAGCTGCGTGAGAATTTGATCGAACGCTGGCAGGTCCAGTGGCAACAAGGCACCGCGGCAACGATCGAATCACAATCACGCTTGGGCGTCACGTTGCCCCAAGTCGTTGAATCGATCGTACGCTTGGCCGGTCAATCCGATGGGGAAGCGTCTGGCGATCTACCCACGACAATCTTGCGGCGGTTACGAATCGCAACGCAATGCGGACTGGTCAGGCTGGCCGGTCAGTCGCTTGCCGAGATTGATGGGCATTTCCGCAGCGTCGCCAGCTTAAGCGAATTGGTTGGTGCGATCACGATCGTCGCTCGCGTCGCCGCAGGGCATTTCCCAGGTTTGCCAACGCGTCCAGAAGACACGTACCCCGCCGTGGTCGCTGTGTTTCATCCGCCACACTCGCTCGCTTCGGTCAACGAGTTGTTGTGTACTTGTTTGGATCGGCTTGACGGCTTGGAAGGGTCACGAGACCCGAGCGACGTACAAGCGATCGTCGACTTGGTGGACTGGTTCGGAAGCGATTTGGCAGTGAATCTTGCTGAAGCCGAAAAGACAGTCGAAGCGTCTGGGCAACCGGCTTCCGACACATCAAGTCTATCCGTTGCAAATCAACAAGCACGTCTTGTCCATTGGTGTCGGCTGACGCTGGAACGGGGAAGTGATCGGATGCGTGGTGCGGCGGCCGGCGTGTTGTGCCAACTGAACGCTTGGCCGAGTTCCAAGTTCACTTCGCTGACCGAGGGTTGGCTGGATGCCGCCGTCCATCGTGACGGACGAACACGATTAACGGCGGCGATCTCTGGCGCGACACAAGTGATGTTGCCTCTCATGCAAAGCGATTCCGTTTGGCTGAGTGGTCTAGGGCGTGGCATCGCGATTCGACAAGACGCAGACTTTTTAAAGCGACTGCCTTCACTGCGAGCCGCGTTTCATTCGTTTTCGCCTGCGGATCGACGGCGATTGCTGGATTGTCAACTCGCGACAATCACGGAACGCGGATCACAGCTGAACGCCGTGGTCGACGAGGATGGCGAAGCAAACGCTGACGTGATCACCCAATTGCGGCAAGCGGACTTGGCCGGCCGTGAAGCCGTACTTGCTGTCTTTCCTGAAATCACCAAGTCGCTTAAGGAGCTGCACAACGCTCCGTCGACAAACCCAGCTTCCGACAAGACCGCTTCGGTTAAGTTCGAATCAAAAGGCGACTTGTCGCTCGCCGATCGCTGGCGGTTGGTCTTCGGTTTGCCTCCCGACGATCCGCCGCCCGTCTACTCGGGCTGTGCGTCTTCACTCGATCAACTTTATGGACGCGGTCGTGGCGAGGGCTCACGCGGCGGATTGGGAAAACGTGGTGCAGGAGGCGGCACCGGCCAGCCAACGCCTTCGACAACCGAGTGGGCGGAAGACCTCGAAGCGTTGTTTGGAAGCGACGTTTGCGAAGAAGTCCTTGGCGAAGCTGCAGCCTCAGGCAACGTCGCCGCGTTAACGATGCTAGATCCAGACACCGTGACGCCGTCCATCGACCTGCTGCAACAAGTGCTCTCGCTTGCCGGCGCGATGCCGGAGTCCAAGACGGAGCGACTTCGACGATTGGCCAAACGCATCACCGATGCACTCGCCGAAGAACTTGCCGTTCGGTTGCGTCCGGCGACCAATGGGCTGTCCACACCACGTCCGACTCGTCGTCGCAGTCGCCGGTTGAACTTGCCACGGACGATTCGCGAGAACCTTTCCAACGCGTATCGGATGCCTGATGGACGAGCTTCGATTATCGCCGAGCGTTTGATCTTCAACGCTCCCGCACGTCGCGAGATGGATTGGCATTTAACGTTTGTCGTCGACGTTTCGGGATCGATGGATGCGTCGGTCGTTTACAGTGCCTTGGTCGCCGCGATCTTGGACGGCTTGCCAGCCTTGTCGGTCCGCTTTTTGGCCTTCAGCACCGAAGTGATCGACTTCAGCGACGAAGTTGCTGATCCGCTCTCGTTGCTTTTGGAAGTTCAAGTCGGTGGCGGAACCGACATTGGGCTGGGGCTGCGTGCCGCTCGCGCTGGCATTACCGTTCCGTCGCGCAGTCTTGTCGTGTTGGTGTCTGACTTTGAAGAAGGCGTTTCGGTGGGCGGGATGTTGAGCGAGGTTCGTGCGTTGGTCGATGCGGGTGTGAAGTGCGTGGGCTTGGCGGCGTTGGATGACTCCGGCACCGCTCGCTATCACCAAGGCTACGCACAAATGGTCGCCGCAGCGGGGATGCCAGTCGCGGCGGTCAGTCCCGAACGATTGGCTCGCTGGGTCGGTGATCAAGTCAAACAGAGTGGTGGCGCCGGCGCGCATGCGACGCTTAGCGGGGCGTCCAGATGAGCGATCGTCCTTGCATTGTCGCCGAAGCGGTTGCCGCAATCATCGCCGCCGCACCGGCACGCGTTCGTAAACGGCTCGACCGACAACCGACTGCCGCACAGGATTGGTCCTGGCAGAAATCGGATTCGCAGTGGCTGATCCGGGCGGGCGAAGAAACGGTTGCCTTGACGGTCGATGCAACCAACCGAATCGCGGCGGCAGCGGACGTGACCTGCACGTGTTTGTTGTCGCCAAACTGTTTCCATGTGCTGGCATGCGTCTCATCATTGGTTTGCGTTTCAGGGACCGGCAGCGCTTCAGTAGCCGGCACCGAAAGTGTTGCCACGGAAGAGCTAGCTTACGCAGAACAAGCGAATACTGACGCCGCTGACATCGAAGATCAAGTGGCGATCACTGCGGAGATGCGTTCGGCCGCCCACCAAACCATTCACGCTATCGAAAACGTGCTGACCACGGGGGGGCGAGCTTCCGGGTTGGTGATTCAGTCATCGTTGTTACGAGCTGCGCATCAATGCCGGGCCCGTGGCTTGATCGATTTGTCGAATACCGTCATTCGAATTTCCGAAGGCATTCGCAGGTTGCGAGCGGATGACGATGATACGGATTCCGGCGCCCTCCGCCGCGACATCGTGACCGCGATCTTGAACGCACGCGACGTCTTGCGGCACGAGCAACTCTCTGTCCAAGTCGTCGGGCAAGTTCGGCGTTCGTTTCAGCCCGTGAAGCTGTCTCGGCTGACCGGCGTCATTGCCGAACCGATCCTGACACTCAGCGGTTACGCCGGCGTGTGCGTGCATTTGATTGCCCCCGATGGCCGCTGGTTTCAAGTCAATCAGTTGCAACCCGGTGACGCAGCATTGATCGTTCGAGCCTATCGCGGCGGTATCGACTTGGGAGCCTTGACGCTTTCGGCAGAGAAACTCAGCCGTGCGAGCTTGGACGTTCAAAACTTGACGGCTTCCGAAGACGGACGCTTGGGAAAGGGGACGAAAACTCGCTGGGCCGTGAGGTCCAACAACGGCAGCCCCGAAAGGTCCGGGAAGCCGCTTGATCGCTGCGAGCGTTTAAACAGCCCTCTTTCGGCGCAGGTCGACCGCGCGTTTTCCGATTCACAGCGTCCCGGTGATGACTTGGTCTGTTTCGTCGGGCGGATCGCTGGTCCGCAAGGCGGAACGCTGTTGATGACAGAAGAGACGACTTCGGAAACGTTGCGTCTGGGGATCGCGATCGATGACCAGCACGTTGCCTTTCGGAAGAATCTGCAATTGTTGGCGCGGGCACCGGGGATGAGGCTGCGCGTCTATGGCCGATTGCGACACGACTCGGCGGGATTGATCGACGCGTTGACGATTGAGCCGGTGAATGATGACAGTGATTCACCGCGACTGGTGTTGCCAGACGAGTGGCATGAACGTTGTCATCTAGGACTGGATACGTTACAGCGACATCACATTACTCGTACCGAACGTTTCGCAAGCGAAGTCGAGTTCGGCGAATCGACTTCGGCCGCGAACCAGCCGGTCGTGGCGCAGCCACTTAGCAGACGTACCTTGGCGATGGTCTTGGGAGGCCGCCGAGCGGTTCCCCCCTTCACGTCCGACTCGCACCGCCGCGACAAACGGCGACTGATTCAGCAAGCCCAACCCACCGCCGCCGAGTTGTTGGACCTGCTAGCGATCTCTTCGTCGAGTGAAACTCACGAAACGCATTTCAGGTCATTGACCCTAGCGGCCGCCGAGACCTATCTCGCCAGTGCGTTGAAGAGTTTTCAGCATGATGGGTGGAGGAAGCGGTTTGTTTCCGAGGCCTCGAGTGAGACGGAGGATCTTTGACAAGATCCACTACCAATCCCAATCAAGCATTGCGTAGTGGATGTTGTTAAACATCCGGCAAGCATTACGTAGTGGATGTTGTTAAACATCCGGCTTCTCGAAATACATCGTCCCAACATCCTTGCTCGCTACCCGCCCTCACCTGCGAAACAAACCGTTCTTCTTCAAATACGCCATCACGCGATTTAACTCGTCCCAAAAGCCGTCTTCAAACGGCCGCAACTGCGGATAACCAGGGACTAAACATCCCGTGTATTGATACGTTCGATACCCGTCCGGTTCCACCAGCCTCTTGCGTTCTGGATTCCGCGCCACGTAATCACAAATCGCAAGAAGACCTTCCTCACGCCGCTCGTCGTTTTGAAGCACGTGATCATACGCTTGGTCCTGAAGGTCGAATCCTATGCGATGCAGCGATTCGTTCACAGTCTTGCGAAAATGCTTCATCGCAAGCAGTTGATTCGATTCTGTGAACAACCCCATCCACACCATGTGGAAATGGTCCGGCATCAAGCAAAAGATCGGAGAAGCGATCCCGTAACGGAATGCGGTGTGTGCAAGCAATTCACGGAATCGATAGTACGAAATGCCGTTCAGCCAACCGGTCTGACGACCGGAGATTGTCGTCGACCAATGAACAATCGCGTCGCCGCGATAGTATTCTGGATCAAGACGTTTCAAGTGATTACGTCGCGTCATTCAATTGGCCTCCGCAGGACGAGCGAAACGAAAAGAGCCAACAATGCCCACGGTAGTGGATTTTGCCAAAGATCTCCAGCATCGCTAACCGAGGGCCGTGGATCTTGTCAAAGATCCTTCGGTCATCGTGACCCGAAAAGCCGGATCTTTAACAAGATCCACTACGTGAAGACAGGCACCGTTTCCCGACAGGCCGGATCTTTGACAAGATCCACTACTTGAAGAGAGCGGCCTTCCGTCGCACAGCTTCCAAAACCGGTGTCCTTTATTGAGTTGATCGTTGATACTTTGGCGAAGCAGCAACACGTTTCACGAAGAAACCGAAGTCCGATGAGTGAGCTCCGTCCTTTAAAGTTCAACGACCTTTCCGATGCCGTCGAAGAAGCTCGGCAATTGCTTGCCTGCGGCTATGTTCGACACGGCAATTGGTCGCTCGGCCAGATCTGCCGGCACTTGGTGTTGGTGCAAGATCCCAGTGTCGATGGCTATCCGATTTGGATGTCGCTCTTTGCTCCGCTGCGGCCGTTGGTGCGACGACTGCTGCTGCCCAAAGTGCTCAGTGATGATTCGCCGCGCGGTATCCGTACGGCGCCGATGTTTGTCCCATCCGACAATCTCGACGATGCAGCTGAAGTCGACGCGTTTGCCGCGAGCGTCGAACGATTGTTAGCGCATCCGGGGGCGTATGCGCCTCACCCAGGCTTCGGCCGATTGCCGCGCGAGAAGATCCTGGAAATCCATGCCGCGCACGCCGCCCATCATCTTCGTCACCTACAAACGTAGTGGACGAGGCGACGAGTCCCTTCCTTGCGTTGGGATTTTCAGCGAAGTCGGATCTTTAACAAGATCCACTACCTTTCCCATTATCCGGCAAGCTATAGCCGAATGTCTCGCCGTCTTACGGCATCGAGACTCGTGCGGAGAAGTTTTGCGAAGCCGGATCTTTAACAAGATCCACTACCTTTCCCATCACCCGGCAAGCTTTAGCCGAATGTCTCGCCGCGTTCCAGCATTGCGATGAACTCGGCGACTTTGCGTGTTTTCGTTTCGGGTTTTTTGGCGTTGTGGATTCGATAGTAGAACGCGTACTTCTTTGATTTCGTCAGCGTCGCGTAGAACTCACGAGCTTTCTTGGACTTCTTGAGCGCGGCCAAGAACTCTGGCGATTCGACAAAGGTCGAACTCGAGGCGTAGGCGGCGTCCCAGCGTCCGTCGGCTTTCGCCAGCTCCACCGCCGCGATCCCGGCGGGTTGCATGCGACCCTCGCGGGTTAGTCGTTCGATGTGCTGCTTGTTGACTTGCGACCAAACGCTGCGTTTCCCGCGTGGTGTGAACTTGTGGATCCACGACACCTCGTCGCCTTTGCGAACCGGACCATCGATCCAGCCAAAACAGAGCGCGACTTCGAGTGCTTCCGCGTAGGTGACGCCTTTCAGTCCGCTATCCTTTTTAAAGAACTGCATCCACACACCGCCATGCTCGGCATGATGCTTGTTCAGCCACTGTTGGAAGACGGTCGGCGTCGAAAACGCGATCACGGGCTTACCATCCGGCGACGGAATCTCAGCTGGCGAAACCGTACGTTGTGAAGTTTTTTTAGCCATCGAGTCCAAACGGAACGCATGCCAATTCGAGTCAGGAAAGTCTGCCGCGTATGATAGAGGTAAGACTAATCAATCCACAGCCCCTACTGCGTTTGGGAGCGGTGCGAGGTGAGTGCACAAATTGATCATTTCAAAAGGAACATCGAAGGGGAGATACGGCAGGTAGTGGATCTTGTTAAAGATCCGTCGCTAGCTGTAATCGGAAGCATTGCGAGCAGAAGGATCTTTGACGAAATCCTCTAGTGGGACTGCTCACGCGGTTTCTTCGCGTACCGGTGGGCAGCTTTCCGCTTTTTCGGCGTTCAGTCGAATGAATCGCTGCCATTCTTTGGGGACATCCTCTTCGTGGAAGATCGCATCGACGGGGCATTCGGGAACGCAGGCGTAGCAATCGATGCAGTGTTTCGGGTTGATGTACAGCATGGCTTCGTCCTCGTGGAAGCACTCAAAAGGACCCCCAACCGTAGTGGATGAGGCGACGAATCCCTCTCAGTGTTTTCACAGTCTGTCAAACTTCAGACAAATGTAGCGGTCGTCAATTCTCCAATCCCAGTAAGTTAGGTTGGAGTCAGGCAGTGGATTGGAAATCCAGGTGGTTCGTCACGTTGACTAATATCTGTTGCAACAGGCATTTGTGGTTGCTAGGATGATTCTGGATTGACGGGTGGGAGATGGAGTGTTGTTGGACTTGGGAGGTTCGTGATGTTTCGACGTGGGGTACTTGCTGGGATGGTCATGGGGTCGTTTGCGGGTGGTCGTGGTGGATTGTCGGCTTTGGAAGCGTTGGCGGAATCGCTGCCTGTTTCAGAGCGGATGCCGGCTTTGTTTATTGGACATGGCAGTCCGATGAATGCGATCGACGAGAATTCGTTCGTTCAAGGCTTTCGCGAGATCGCCAAAACGATCCCGCGTCCGAAAGCGATCTTGTGTGTATCGGCCCACTGGTTCGTCAGAGGCACGAAAGTCACCGCCATGCAGACCCCGCGAACCATTCACGACTTTGGAGGCTTTCCACAGGAACTGTTCGATGTCCAATACCCGGCACCCGGTAGCCCTGAACTCGCGCGACTGACCGCCGAAATGGTCAAGCCGCAGCAGGCTGAATTTGATCAGTCCTGGGGACTGGATCACGGGGCCTGGACCGTGGCGATGCACTTGTTCCCAAAAGCCGACATCCCAATCGTCCAACTGAGCGTCAATCGCGACTTGCCTCCAGAGAAGCACTTTGAACTTGGGCGGCGACTGAATGGGTTACGTGATCGCGGCGTCTTGATCCTCGGCAGCGGGAACATCGTTCACAATCTTCGACTGGTCGATTTCCAGGGGCTTCAACGGAAGAATTATGGCTTCGACTGGGCGGTGGAAGCTCGTGAGTTCGTCAACGGATGCCTGAAACGCGGTGACTACCGGCCGCTGTTCGAATACGCCAAACAAGGGCGTGCGATGCAGCTGGCCGTGCCGACGCCCGAACACTTTCTGCCGCTGTTGTATGTGTTGGGGCTGGAGCATGATCCCGCAAAACATCATCTGTTTAACGACGAGCTGCTGGCAGGCAGCTTGAGTATGACTTCGTTACGGATCGGTTGATGCGGGAAGGACGCTCCTTTCACGGCGTGAAAGACGACATTGGGCGAAACTTTTGAGAGCGGACAGGCGGTGATGACGCGTAGAGTGAAGCAGACTTCGGCGGTCGACGGGATTGCTGGCGAGATCGGGATGGCCAATCCGATTGATTTGCCGGAACGCGAAGTGTTTTTGAATCTGGCTCGAACTTATTCGGTGTTGAGCGATCAGGTGCATGCGCTGATCAAGCAGCATGGTCTTTCGGCGCCGCAGTACAACGCCCTGCGGATCCTGCGGGGACATGGGAAGCCGGTCTCGATATACCAAATCGGCGAGCAGATGGTGACGCGGCAGCCGGACATGCCAAGGTTGATCGAACGGCTGGAGAAACAAGGGTTCGCGTCACGGGAACGTTGCGAAACAGACCGGCGAGTCGTTTGGGTTTCGCTGACGAAGAAGGGCAAGTCGGTGCTGAAGCAGATCGATGCGCCGTTGGATGAGCTGCACCGCGATCAGTTGCAACACCTGAGTGAGAAGCAGATGAAGACGCTAAGTCAATTGCTGGTGAAGGCTCGTCGGCCGGAAGGGTGAAGCGGTAGTGGATCTTGTTAAAGATCCGGTGGTTAAGACGAAGGATGTTTAACAACATCCACTACGGGGAACTGCAGCTATTGGTAGTGGATCTTGTTAAAGATCCGGCAGTCGGTTCCGTCTTTCAATTTTCAATTTGCACTGTTCATTTTGCAATTTGCAATCCACCGTTTGTGTTCTGCGGCGGATGGGCCAAGACAGGGATGTTTAACAACATCCACTACTGAAGTCTTGCACGAAGGATGTTTAACAACATCCACTACGGGTGGTTGGTGAACATTGTGGTTTCGTTTTGTGTCGTTCCGATTTGAATCCGCTCACTAGGAACTGCCATGACATTTGATGACGATACAATCCGCGACAACGATTGCGAGCCTGGGCCCGAAGTCACTCCTCGATTATTTCGCCAATGGCAAGCGGCGCGACGGGGTTCGCGGATGGCCGAAGAAATGACCAATCCGGTTTGGGCCTGGTTGTTCCGCGGTCGTATCGATCCTTATCACGCGAACGAGCGATACAAGTCGTGGCTCAAAAAGCGTTTCGGCCAAGTCGACTATCCGAGCGAGCCACGATGGGCAGGTTGCCGGCTCGGGAGAACAAGGACCGAGCTTTCCGATGGCCGAGTGTTCTGGATTGCAGGTGAGCACGAAGATTTTTACGACCCAGATTTCTTCATCTATAACGATCTGATTGTTGAGCACGCAGACGGGACGGTGCGAATCTATGGGTATCCAGTATCTGTTTTTTGCCCGACCGATTTTCATACCGCGACGTTGATCCATGACGAGAAAACAGTCTTGTTGATCGGGAGCATTGGTTATTCAGATGAACGGGAGATTGGGCATACGCCGTTGTATGCTCTCGATACAGAAACGCTCGCGGTCAAAGCGGTCGACGCGACAGGCGATTCGCCGGGATGGATCAATAGCCACCACGCGACGTTGGTCGATAGCGGTTCCGCGATCCTGGTTTCTGGTGGCAAGGTGATGACGGACGACGGATTCTTGGAAAACATCGATGAGTGGTCGCTCTCGCTCGACAGCTTTTCCTGGACCCGCTTAACACAGCGAAAATGGATTCGATTCCTTGTCAGTCGGACGGATCAAGCGGGATTGCACCTTTGGCAGTACGAAATGCGATCGTTCGCGTTCAATCATCCTGGTGTTGGTTTCGATCAGTTCGATGAGTTGGCGGAAGAACTTGGCGCGGAGCCGAACATGGAGGCGTTCGGTGAACTCTATCGTCCGCCGGTACCTTTCCAAGCGATGAAGAAATCGGCAAGCGACGATGACGATGAATGGAGAACGACTCGGATCAATGTCGACGGCCTGACCATTCGATACGTTCACGATGTGGACACTGTCGCGGTGACGGTCGAGGGTGATTTGCCGAAATCAATGAGCGATTTGATCGCGATGGATTTGAGAAAGAAGCTTGCGCTAGTGGAAAACGCCGAATGTCAGATCAAGTGGATCGAGTAGTTGAGATGTGATGGGAGGAGGCGGAGGATGTTTAACAACATCCACTACGGGGAACTGCAGCTATTGGTAGTGGATCTTGTTAAAGATCCGGCAGTCGGTTCCGTCTTTCAATTTTCAATTTGCATTGTTCATTTTGCAATCCACCGGTTTGGTTTGCAGGGAGTCGTGCGTTGAAGTTGAATCGCCGATTGTGCAAGTCGTCTGAAGCGGGAATGGTGAGGGATGTTTAACAACATCCACTACGACGAGGGGCTGCTGCAGGTAGTGGATCTTGTCAAAGATCCGGCAGGCGGTTCTGTCTTTCAGTTTTCAATTTGCATTGTTCATTTTGCAATTTGCAATCCACCGGTTTGGTTTGCAGGGCGTCGCGCGTTGAAGTTGATTCGCCGATTGTGCAAGTCGTCTGAAGCGGGAATGGTGAGGGATGTTTAACAACATCCACTACGAAGAGGGGCTGCTGCCGGTAGTGGATCTTGTTAAAGATCCGGGGACCAGGTGAGGGACGATTGACATCATCACTACGGGGAGATGGGGTTGGAGTGTGGGGTGTTTGACAACGTCTGCTGCGGTCGATGTAGAATCTGCCTTGTTGTCGTACATCGGTGTTTGGAGGAGATTTTGATGCGTGTTGCGTTGTTCGTTGGATTGCTAATTGGATGTGTGGGGTCAGTGCAGGCGGGGCTGACGAAGCGGCAGGCCGAGGCAGTGATCGATGGATTATGGGAATCGTACTCGAACGTGGAAACCGATTCTCGGCAGGAAGAAATCGAGAGCGGCGAGATAAGGCTTGGCGATCATACGATGCCATTTTGGTACAAGGTGTTCGGCCAGAAACCGGAAGGTGGACGGAGTCTGTACATTTCGATGCATGGTGGTGGCGCGACGGCACCGCCGGTGAACGATCGCCAATACGAGAATCAAAAGCGGTTGTACGAGCCTGCCGAGGGTGTTTACTTTGTCCCGAGAGCGCCCACCAATACGTGGAACTTGTGGCACGAATCGCATATCGATGATTTCTTTCAGCGGATCATCGAGAACATGGTGTTGCTGGAGGACGTGAACCCCAATCGTGTTTACATCATGGGGTACTCGGCCGGCGGCGACGGCGTGTACCAGCTCGCGCCGCGGATGGCAGACCGCTGGGCGGCGGCGGCGATGATGGCGGGACATCCCAACGAGACGACGGCGGAGGGGCTGCGCAATCTGCCGTTTACGATCCACATGGGGCAGCGTGACGCGGCATATGACCGCAACAAGATCGCGGCCGAGTGGAAAACGAAACTCGCAGCGCTGCATGCTCAGGATCCCGGCGGCTACGTCAACGAAGTTACGATTCACGAGGGACTCGGTCACTGGGTCAATCGTAAAGACGCGGTAGCTGTTCCGTGGATGTCGAAATTCACTCGTCAGCCGTTTCCCGAGTTGGTGGTCTGGAAACAAGACGACCGGACACACAATCGGTTCTACTGGCTTGCCGTTGACGACGAGCACGCGAAAGCCGGGGCGATTGTCCGTGTTCGACGAGAAGGTCAAACGTTCGAGATCCAACACAGCGACGTCAGTGAGCTAGCGATTCGCGTGAATGATGACATGATCGATTTCGACAAGAACGTCGTCGTGACATATCGTGACAAGGTTCTCTTCGACGGAAAGCTCGAACGACAGCAATTGGTGATTGAAAAGACGTTCAACGAGCGGCACGATTTGAAGAGCGTTTTCAGTGCGGAGCTTCGCGTGGTGATTCCGCAGTAGCCGGAAAGCGGAGCAGAAAACGTGAACTGCATCGTCTTTGGCTCAGCTGGGGGGTGAGTTGAGGGCCGGTGCATGGATAGGCCTTTCAGGTGATTTGCTGCCCGACTATTATTCTGGTAGTCAAGCAACACCAGCTCTTGGAAGGTTCTAAACGTGAATCGCACTCGCGATGGCGAAGCGTCCCAACCAACGTCTTCTGGCGGAAGCTCCAGTTCCGGCCACGACGCGGGTGACTTCTCGGTGTTGCCGTTTTCGCGATTGCGGCATTTTGAGTTGTTGCGCGTGCTGTCGAGCGGCGGCATGGGAGTCGTCTATGTTGCGCGAGATTCGAACACGGGGCAGTTGATCGCGCTCAAGCTGGTCCGACAAACGGCCGCAAATCAGCGACGTCGTGAACTGCGACTTCAGCGGGAGTCTCGTGCGGTCAAGGCGTTGAAGCATCCGCATATCGTCCCCATCATCGATTTCGGTATCGAGTCTGGTGTCGTCTTTCTTGCGATGCAAATGATTGATGGAATCGCGCTTGATTGCGTGATTGAAGCCCTGCGACTTGATGGTGAGTTGGATGCGAGCGGCAAGACGACGCAGGAACTGCCTCAGCCCGATGGAATTGATACGTTGAGCGGAGACGAGGATTGGGGGACGACTCCGCTGACGGACAGTTCGGCGAGTTTGTGTGTCTCGGGTTTCCGCCATGAAAACTTTTTCCAGCTGATCGCCGAACGGTTGGCTGACATTGCGGACGCGGTGCACAGCGCGCATGGGTCTGGCATCGTGCATCGCGACGTGAAGCCATCGAATATCTTGTTGGATATCGACGGGAAGGCTTGGCTGACAGATTTTGGGTTAGCATCGTTCGAAGAAGAACTGACTGAACTGACGCAAACCGGTGAATTGATTGGCACACCGGCTTATATGAGTCCCGAGCAGGCGAGCGGCCGGGGTGACCAGATCACACACCTGTCGGACGTTTATAGTCTCGGCGCGACGCTGTACGAATTGGCAACGCTTCAAAAACCGTTTTTGGGTGACCGTCAGCAAATTCTGCAAGCGATCCTTGACGGTAGATTTTTGCGACCATCAAAAGTCAGAATCGATTTGCCGAAACAGCTTGAGGCGATCATTTGCAGGGCGATGGCGCTTGAGCCTCATGAACGCTATGCAAGTGCGTCCGAATTCGCGCAGGACCTGCGTGACTTTGCCAAAGGGTTGCGGATTCAAGCGACATTGCCGACACCGCTACAAAAAGCGTTGCGATGGTGCGAACGAAACAACGCCAAAGCCGCAGCCATTTTGGCGATGATCATCTTTTGCATCGTGGTGGCGTTTGGGGTCCAGTCGTACCATTCTTGGTCGGTCGGGCAATTGAATGCTGAGTTAAGCGAGGCAAACGAAGAGCTGATCATTACGTACGAAAAGCTAGACGCGAGCCAACGTCGGTTGCAGCGTGAATTACATGTGGCGGACTTGAGGTCGGCGTTCGCGGCATTCAACGAACGCGACGTTCAGACGGCAGACGAGCAACTAAAAACGATCGCCCAAACGGATGGTGCGGTCAGTCTCTTGGGGACACCTTATCGGTTTCTGGAACCGTTTGTTCGCGGCGATCAGTCCCGTACGATTAGCGAACATCGCGGTGCGGCAACTCAATTGGCGCTTTCATCCGACGGGCGGTTTGTGATTTCGGCAGGGCATGATGGTGTCGTGCGTCAACACGATTTGGACGGACGTGAAATCCGAACCTTTCCGTTGGGCGGCAAGCTGGATTCGCTCACACTGTGCAGCGACGAGAGTTTTCTGACAGGCGTCAACGGTTTGGAAGGCGGCAACCGAGTCCGGCAATTGTCGTTGGAGTCGGACACCGATATTGCGACCGCTGTCAGTCAACGCAACAGCGTGGAATCCGTAGCGGTTTCGCCGAGCGGACGTTGGTATGCGTCGGCCGATCGCTATGGTGAAATCTTCGTTTTCGATGCCGACGGAATTAGGGCACGTTGGGAATCCGAATCGCGGAACGAGTCGCTCGCATTTTTAAACGACGATCAGATGCTGGGAATTTTTGATTTGGCGGATGGGGCACGAAATCTCTATCTGTGGGACATCGTGTCGAATCAGAAGGAGCACATCAATACCAACTACAATTGCGAGTACTTCGCTCTCGCGCGGCCAAATGGAGTGGAAGCTCCCGTCCGAATCCTAGCGGCGGCGTCAGATCACGTCGCCTTATTGACTTGGCCTGAGCGTGAGGTCATCGCGGCACGCGAGAAGATTGGCGGACGCATTCGCTGCGTTGATATCACCAGCGATGGAAACCGAATCGCCATCGGAACCGACCAAGGTACCGTGCTCACCTGGGATGTCAGCCAACCGCCAGAAGACGGCAAGCTTCCATTGCCGAGAGTCGTCGACGCATGCAAAGAACGGATCACTGACATCGAACTGTTCGACGAACCCGAGTCAGAAGAGAATGGTTCGGAATCGGGTACCGTAGAGTTTGTGACGAGTTCAGAAAGCGGGGCGGTAAAGTGTTGGACCCTTCGACAGAAAAATCCGTTGGTGAAGTTGGATATCAAGGATTCCAATCCGCAGCGGTTACTCAGGCCATTTCGCGAGGGCTCGAAAGCGACGAAAATTTACCTGCCCTGTTTGAGCGGAAAGCTGTTTTGCCTTGATGTTGAATCGCTAGGCATCGAATTGGTTTGTGAAATTCGGGACGGCTTTTTCGGATCCGGAGTTCACGCGGGTAACCGGTTCTACATCCCGATTTCGCGTGGTGTTGCCGAAATCGATGCGGTCACTGGAACACTGAAACGGCAATTCAATGTTTCGGTTCAGGACGAGTTTTGTAAAGGCTTGGTGCGATGTAAAAACAAGCTGGTGGGGGCTTGGGGGAACAAACTCGCTGTCTTCGATTTGGATCGTTGGACACTTGATGGGATTGAAGAATTAAGTGACGAATCGGCGCGGAATCTGGTCGTGTTTCCTGACGAAACAGGAGTCATCGTTCAAACTGAGAAGAATATCTTCCGCTGGCAGGACGGTCAGACGCAATTGTGGAAACAGGCCGAAACCGCTGGGAACAGCTTTTTGGAGGTCGCGTTCTCGGGTGATGGCAAGTCGATCGCACTGCTTCGTGAGCAAGGGATCGACATCTGTGATTTGAACGATTCAAGCGAAATCGTCATCGTCGGTTCCATGCAACGCGGGTCGTCGATTCATTTCATCGACGATGACTCCAAGCTACTGGTGACTTACACCGACGGGGCTGTTCGATTTTTGGATCTCGCTTCGCTGAGAGAAATCGGTCGATTCGAAAACACCTTTTGCTCTTGCGACTTCGTCATGCCATGTTTGAATTTTGATCGACTGATCAGTTTTCATTCCGCCGGGGATGTTGCGTGTTGGTATTTGTCAAACCCTGAGATTGCTTTGACGCAGTCTCAATAAGTTTGAAGCGGCAAGCAGCAGGTTGATTTCCCGATTGGCTCTCGCCCAATCTCGTCTTTTGCGAAGCGAAAGGTGACACTGGTAGATCAACTGTTCGCTACGGCTTGCACACGCTATCGATCTTGTCTTGTATCGTTTGTTGCCGGTCCGTGCGGGTGCCGACTTTGATACTGGTGGTGATTCGCGGCGCACCCATTTCGTGAACGCGTTCGTGGCAGCGTTTGATCGCGGCAAACACGGCGTCCCAGTCACCTTCGATGTTGGTCCCGTAGGCGTGAAGCTGATGTTTTAAGCCGGCTTCTTCCAGCACCGTTTGGCATTCGGCGACGTACTTGCTGACCGACACGCCAACACCCATTGGCACGACACATAGATCGACGATGACGTTCATTTTGGTTGTGACTTGCTGGGTTGGTGATGCTCGGCGGCGAGTTGTTGGAGCGCGGCTTCGGTGATTTGGTCGGTGTAGTGATTCAATTTCCAGTGGCTGGGGGACCAGCCGGACAGAAAGCGACAAAAGTCAGCCCACGCGAGCGGATAAAGCTCACGCCATTCGCGTTCCAAGGCCGCAAAATCGAGCTCGATGCTGCGAATTGATAGGGCATCGCGGAGCTGGCGAAAGTACAGGTCCAGCAACCGGTCTTGTTGTTCGGCAGCTTCGTCATCGTTTAGGCAGCTGCTGATGAAGTACGCGACATCCTTCATCCCGCAGCCTCGACCGACGTATTGGAAGTCGACGGCGGCGACTTGGTCACGATCCTGATCGGAGAAGCAAAAGTTGGCTAGCTTTGCGTCGCCATGGACCAGCGATTGGAATCTGGCACCGTTCAATCGCCCGTCCAGCTGCTTTGCCGATTGCTTGAGCGGACCCGATGGCATCGCGGCATATTCATCCGGACGTGTCTCCAGATGCCAATACGTTCCCACGGGCCAAAGGCCCTTTGCCGGATCACCGAGAAACGTCGCATGGAAGTTTGCCAGCCATGATAAACAGGCTTGGATGTCTTGTCGGTCGACGTGACTTTTGCGGCGGTCAAAGCCGATCGCGTCCAGGTCTTGCAGCACGATCACCCAGCCGCTTTCGTCCGCTTTTTCTTCCGCGGCGATGAACGCGGGGATTTGGCACGTGCGGTCACATCGATTGGAAAAGCACTCGTAAAACGTCTTCTCGACGTGATACGAGCGGACTTTGCGTTGATGCGATGTATCGCCGCCCCAGCCACGGCGGTTGGAACGTGCACGCGACAAGTCGATGTGTTTGATGACGACATCGCGTGCAGCATCGTTTTCGCTGACCAGCGTTGCTCGCTGGATCACCCCATACCCGCTCCACAAACTTTGGATCACCTCGCCAAGTTCGACGGACTTGGCACCGGTGATGTTACAAACGAGATCGGAGAGCGGGTTCATCAATGGCGAGCGAGTTAGTTCTCGGGTTCGAATTCCAGCTCGCCACCGACGATGGGCAGGCTGAGCTGAGTTTGTTGCAGATCGATCGTCAACTCGGTACCTGGTGTGGGATGCAGGGTGAAGTCACGGTCGCTGGACATGATCATCAATCCGATCTGCTGGCCTTTGGCGATGACTTGGTCATCCGGTTGCAGGTCGAATTCCATGTCATAGTACTGGCCGGGCACGAGTGGCTCGGATTCGCGGATGGATTTGATGTTTTGGGGGTCGGCCCAACCGCGTGTGATGATGTTGTCGGTGATCTTAGCACGTCGATCGGTATTCCACGGCAACGACACCAACCAAACGCTCAAGTTTGCGGCGGGGCGATCGCATGCGAGACGCAGTTTGATGCGTGGAGCTCCGGACAGGTGCGTATCCTTGGCAAGTTTTGGTGTGGTGTAAATCAGGCGGTGTTCGGTGAACTCGGCTTGTGCCAACGCGTCACCAGAGAATGAAAAGTTATCGACAAGCGTTTCGGTGCTTGGCTGGTCGATCGGCGTCGTTTGCAGTTTTCCTTGTTGCGGTGCGCCGGCGACGGGATAAACGACCACGTCTTCGGCATCGGGGTTAGGGTAATCTGCGTATTCAGTCGGTTTGCCACGGTCGTCGTTTTCACGAACGATCCATGCTTTCGAACCGTTGGGGACACCGTTGTCGACGTCGAACAAGTAGTGCGTGAACCAACGATTCATCATGTCGATCGGCGGTGGTCCACCGTGGCCGCCTTGGTGCATGAACAATTGCGTTTCGATGCCGTTCTTTTGCAACGCTTGGTAAATACGAATGCTGTGTTCGGGGACGACGTTCCAGTCATTGAACGCGTGGGCCATCAGCACGGCTGCTTTCACACCATCGATTCGGTTCAAGTAATCTCGGGTGTACCAGAAATCGTTGTAGTCACCGGTCGCACGGTCTTGGTTGCCGTGCATCAGTTCGTCGCGAACGTTGCAATCGCAGTATTCTTGGATGGCTTCGTCGCCACCGCTGTGGATGAAGTCGTACAGGATGTCGATGTCTTCGCCGAGGTACCCGCCGGGGTGACGGACCAAGCCGTTGGATCGGTAGTAGTGATAGTACGACGTGTTGGGGGCGACAGGGATGATCACTTCAAGGCCTTCGACGCCTGTGGTGGCCGCGGCCAACGGAATCGTGCCGTTGTAACTGGTCCCGGTCATGCCGACTTTTCCAGAGCACCAGTACGCTTCGACCGGTTCGCCACCGACGGGTTCGGTGAAACCCTTGCCGCGTCCGCAGAGCCAGTCGATGACGGCCTTGGGTGCGAGGGCTTCGGGGTCACCGCCGACGGTTGGGCAGCCTTGTGAAAGGCCGGTGCCTGGAGCACTGGAGTGGACCACGACGTAGCCGCGTGGCAGCCAGTCGCTGATGTGCCGTTTCGAAATGATCGGGCGAGTACCTTCGCGTTCGATGTCGGGAGCCGCAGAACGATTGGGTGGTGGGTCACCCAATTCTTGGCGAACGTCCCAAAAATAGTCGTCGTTTCCGGTGGTGCCCGCAAAGTAGGGGCTGGAGTTATAGACCACGGGAAGTTTCAGCGACTGGGTATCGGTTTGTCGCGGGCGTGTGACCGCGACGTGCATGCGGTCGAGTTTTCCGTCGCCGTCTGTATCAAACTCGGTTTCCACCCACAGGTCATGCCGAATCCAGTAGTCGGAATCTTCCAGTTCTTTGATGACCTGTGCTTCGCCGTCTTTAATGACCGGGATCTTGACTTCAGCTCCCCATAACGGCGAGTGCACGAAGATTAGGAACGCGATCAGGGGTGAAGCGAGTCGATTCATTGTTGCGGTTACCAAAGTGAAATCGTTGCGAGACCTGCCCAGCTTAGTCACGCCGATAAACGCACTTCAAGCGACCGCCCCATCAGGAGGCTGTATCGAGAGACGTGAATTCCGTGAGGCTGTAACTGAGCGGTTATTCCTGCCAGTATTGTTTGGCGGGGAAGTCCATCCACTTTACGAAAAACGCCCGCGGCGGAGGGATCCGGCGCGGGCGTTTCATGAATTGACGATTCGTGTTACAGCAGGTTCATGACTCGATCGGCGAGGCCTTTTTCGCCCAGTACGATGTTCAAGTTCCCGCTGGTTGCGATCGTTTGCAGGACTTCCAATTCTCGCAAACGCATCAACGTTGGGTTATCAGCGAGCAGCTTTGCGGTGTTCGCTTGGCTGCGGATCGCTGCGGTTTCTTCGCAACGGGCGATCAAGTTGGCTTCGGCGGCTTTCTTGGCCTCGGTCACCTTGTTCATCAAATCCTTCATGTCGCCTGGCAGGATCACATCGCGAATTCCCACCGAACGGACATCCAGACCGAGGGCTTCTGCGGCGTCGCGGATGCTTTGCTGCAGTTCTTCGGTCAAGTCATCTTTACCGGCCAAGAATGCGTCCAGGTCACGTACACCAACGGCACCGCGAAGTGCCAATTGGGCTTCACGGTAAAGCGATTGGCGGACGTCGGTCGAACGGCTTACCGCACGACGCGCGTCTTTGATCGCATACGTGATAATCGCGTTCATGCGGAGCGTCACCTTGTCGGCCGTCATGATTTCCTGGCCGCTGATATCGACTTGCGATTCACGCAGGTCCAGTTCCACGACCAATGCATCGGCCGCTTCGCGCCAAAACGCGTACAGGCCTGGACCCAATTCGCCGGCGAATCGTCCGTCCAGGAATAGCACACCGATGTGATCACGATTGATCGTGCAGATGTCCAACAAGCGTGCCGCATCGTTGGAGCGGGCAATCGCGGCAAGGCTCTTGTGTTCGAAACGCGCGTTCTCGATCGTGACCGTTTCGATACGGACATCACGAACGTCATTCCAGTAAACGTACAAGCCAGGTCCCAGGACGCGATCAAATCGGCCATCGATCCAAACGAGAGCACGCTGGTGGTCTTTCAAGTCGACCACTTCTGCATGCCCTTGCAAGGCACCTGATTTGACGATCACGTCCAACTGGTCATCGATCAGTTGTGGTTCACGTTTGCTGACGACGCGTACGCGAACATTTCCGAATCCCGTGACGATGAAGTGCTTCCCTGGTTTGATCAGGCCGGTGAATTCGCCATCGCGGAATCGCAGGCCGACTTCATAGCTGCGTACATTGATTTTTTTAAACATGATTGATTCCGTCGATCCTTAGAAAAATTGGCCTTTGGGCAAACGATCGTTCGCAGTCATCACATCGAACATTCGCGGAAGGACACTGCAAAGGTTGTCTGCATCGCGGGCGTCGACCGGCTTCGTCGTAAGGACGCACGTCACCCGAAGGCAGCGGCGTAGCTTGAAACGAACGTTCCGTCTGTGCCCGGGTTGCTCGAACGTTTGGCTTGTGAGCTTGCAAGGCGATGTTTGGTGTCGCCAACGACAAGGTTGCCACGATTGCGGCTGTGTTGTCGTTGGCTGATGCCGCAAGGCAACCGAATGCCCGCCAGCTTCATGTGGGCGCCCCGTTCGTTGGAACATTGGACGCCAAGCGTTGGTGCGTGACGGGATTCGAACCCGTGACCGTCAGAACGTTCGTCTGATGCTCTATCCACTGAGCTACTTCGTCCGATGTTCGTGTAGAACCCGTTGCACGGAACAAGGAATGCCAAACGCAGCGAAGCGTGGCAAACCGTGCCGCCGGAACCCCATCGGCCGATCGCACCGTAGTGACACTTTCGAAGAAACGCGGTTCGCATTGGTTTCGCATCGAGTGTTCAAATTTCGCCAAGCAATTGACCATGATCGCTTGAGTGATCCCCTATAACGATGCACGAGTCCGGATGCGGTATGATCCGTGTTTGGTTCATTCACTTTGTCGTAAGGCGGCGATCATGGGGTTGCAAAAGATGGGGCTGGATGTTGTCACGGTTTCAGACCAGCAAGCTTGGGAGCTATTGCCTGAGCCGGTTTCAAGGGTTTCCCAAGCGTTGCCACTTTGGGCACGAATGTTGGCAACCGATCTTCCCAAAAGTACTGCAGCTCTCCTGCAGCTTGATTTTGCGCAGCGAACGGCGAGTCCTGTGGATCCGGTCTTGCGAGCCGCGATGCGTTGGACGGCGGCAGATGCCAATCAATGTCACTACGCCAAGACGGTCGCCGAAAATGATGCGTTGGAAGCGGGGATCAGTCCGCAGACGCTTGAGGAATTGCGCTCGGGCGACCTGACTGGCTGGGCGGTTGGTGATCGGTCCGCGATTTCGTTTGCTAGGCAGATGAGTCTTGATAGTGCTGGGACGAGCGATGCCCAATTTGGTGAATTGGTCAGGTATTTTGGGGAGCGTCAGGCTGCATCAATGGTTTTGTTGATGGCATACGCCAACTTTCAAGATCGTATGTTGCGTTGCCTGGGTATCGCGGATCGGGTGGAGCCTGCTCCTTTGAAACCTGTCGAGGTCAGGTTCGATTCGGAAAGTTTGCAAGTTCATTCGCCAACGTCGTTGGATGGTGCAAGCGATGTCGATGATCGAGGCTTGGAAGTCGAACCGGTCGAGGTCGGTGCGGACTGGTTGGGAGTCGGCTATGAGGTTTTGCAAGATCGCCTGCAACAGCAAAGAGAACGTCCGACACGTCTACCGATTCCAGATTGGGAGACTTGTGCGAGTCAGCTTCCCGAAGGGTTGATGCCGCGACCGAGTGAGATTGTTTGGTATCGAATCGTGTTCGGCTATGCGCCCGAACTGGCGGTGCCATTCGAAATTTACATGCGGACATCGGGGGCCGAGACTCGGCCGCACTACGACCGGATTCTGGGCGGAAGCTTGTTCTGGATCGTCACCCGTTCGGTGAACTGTCCCTACTGCATGGGGCATTGTGAGATGAACTGGGAAGTTGCCGGAATGGATAGTGGGCAGATTGCCGAGCACAGTCGCCGGTTAGCCGAGGACTGGTCATCATTTTCGCCGCAATATCAACATGCGTTTGCGTTCGGACGCAAGCTTTCCGATACACCGTGGCTTGTTGATAAAAGCGACACAAAGGAATTGCGACGTCAGTTTGGGCACAAGCTCGCATTGGCGATCTGTATGCAGACCAGTCGGTACCACTATATGGTTCGGATTTCTAACGGATTTCAATTGACGTTGGAAAACGAAAACGTGTTTTACGATTATTGGAACCAAGTTCGACCAAGTGCGAGATCTGCTGATGATTTGACAGTCGAGTTGCCATCGGATGAGGAAGCCTGGAGACTTCTTCCCGAAGCGATTTCAGGGGCAGGGCAGCCACTGCCCAACTGGGCCAAGGCGGTCGCAACGCAGCTACCAAGAACTGCGGCTGCGATGCTGTCGCTTGACGCCGTTCATCGACTGAACAGTCCGATCGATGCGACGCTTCTCGCGAAACAACGCTGGGTGATTGCGAATGCGAATCGTTGCGATTATTCCAAGGCAGTCGCGTTGTCAGACCTGCGTGCGGCCGGGGCAAGTGAACAAGCAGTCGAAATCCTAGTCGGCGATCCGTTGTGTTGGCCCGAATCTGATCAACGACCGCTCGAGTTTGCGCGTTTGTTGACGTTGGCAGCACCGACGATCCCAGATTCGCTGTTTTCAGAGTTGCGGGCGGAATATGGCGATCAGCAAGTCGCGGCGATGGTGTTGTTGGCCGCGTATGGAAATTTTCAAGATCGGATACTGCATGGCCTGAACTGTCCTGTTGAAGAGACAGGTCCGTTGCCGCCATTGGAGATCGAGTTCGTTCCCGGAGCTTTGAGGCAATCAGCGATCATGCCGGAGGAAAACGGGAACGATGATTATGACCCGGACGGGGTGCCGGTGGTGACCGTTGATGAGGCTTGGGGAGCGGTCAGCTATGACGAACTACAACGCCGGCTGGACGAACAACGTAGTCGTACGGCACGACTGCCGATTCCAAGTTGGGAAGAAGTCAAAGCAAAGTTACCTGCAGAGATGCAAGCCAACCCAACACGGATCGTGTGGAGTCTGGTGAACTATGGGTATGCGCCTGAGTTGGCGATAGCTTGGACGACCACAACACGTACGCACTGGGACGAATGCCCCGGGGAGCGAATTTTGGAGGAGAGTTTGTTTTGGGTGCAGACGCGCGCGGTCGAGTGCAACTACTGCATGGGCCATTGCGAGATGTTGCTCGACGTTGCCGGATTGGACCAAGATTCGATCGCAAAGCGGACGCGTTTGCTGTCCGGCACGGATTGGTCGATGTTTCCGCCATCCCAGCAAAGGGCGTTCGCTTTTGCCAAGAAGCTGACTTCGGCACCATGGGAGATCACAGCGGCTGACTATCGAGAACTGGAAGACGACTATGGTCCGAAACAGTGGATGTCGCTGTTTTGGTGGCTGTGCCGGGGGCTCTATATGACTCGGATTTCGGACGGTTTTCAGTTGCCGTTGGAATCACAGAACGTCTTCCAGGTGTGATTCAACGAAGGCTGAATTGTCGGGCGGGAAATGATTCCGCAGGATGATGACGCATTAAGTTGACTGGGGGATGGCAATGAGGGACAATGTCACAGTCCCGTCGGTTCTGTTCCACGATCTTGTGCCAGTATGAATTTGGAGTCGTCATCGAAAAGGTACCTCTATGCGGTTGCGATCGCATGTTTGGTATCGATGGCGTCGACCCAAAATGCGTTCGCAAGTTGTGGTGATTGGCTTGCTGTCGATCATTCTGCTTCTGTAGCAAACGAAGTTCCCGCGGGTGATTTTCACATCGCATCGCCAATCGAACCAATTCCACGATGTGACGGGCCAACTTGTCGAAGCCAAGATCGACAACCGGTGCCCGCTCCCGCGACAACCGATGTTTGGAAGCTCAGGACCGACGTCGTCATCGCCGGTTTATCGCTTGCGACACCTGAATCCGAGCCTCGCTGTTTGATGGAATGGCAAAACGCGATGGCATTGGCAGGCTATCCCATCGCGGTCGAGCACCCACCACGCGGTTAAGCAAGTCTTCTTCCATGGCGCAGATGCTGTTGCGCCACACTCTGTAACCCTGTGATTCGCTGCATGCTAAGTGCTGCGCCGTGGAGGCAACGTCCACTGTGCTGCTTCTACTTTGCTTCCGCGATTGTACTGCGAAACGTTAGTCGTCATTTGGCGATTGCGTTTACCACATCGTTACGAAACTCATTGTGTTCCGCCGCGACACAGGCTGCTGTAACGCTGCATGCCGCTCGGCAATGGCTGCGCCGGAACGATCGGCCTGTTGATTTTTAAATTTGTACCGTCCCAATGTCGCCTTCTACGTCGCAAAAACAGCGGTAGAGAACGCTGCCTCCGGGGAGCGAAAGGCGACACACAAAAATTAACAGCCTGCCATCCATCCCCAGCCAATCTGACCTCGATTTTTCCCGAATAAACCGCTCATGTCATCAATCGTTTCCCCGATCTCTGCAGTCGATTTAACCCCACTTGGGATACCGCCAATCAATACGGTTGGTGATATCGCGAAGCTGCTGGAATGCTCGCCCGAGCAGATCGAATCGGCTTATGAAAATCAACGTATGCCCGAAATCGTGCGGATGGCACTTGCCATCTTGCGTGGTTCACAAATGGGGCCAAACGGCGGCTGGTTTGGCCCAGAGGAATCACGCTATTCTTGGCAGTGGTTGGCATCGTTGCACGGTCTTTCAGAATCTGATGCGATTGAGCGTGCTGCGTTTCAAGGAGATGAGTCCTGGTTCGAGATTCTGGATCGCGATCGGGACGGAAAGGTCACCGCCGAAGATTTGGATTGGTCCGATAGCAGTTTATGGGTTCAACAGACTTATCAGGCGAACCGACTGTTTCGGCGAATTGACAAGTCCGGTTCTGGCAAAGTCACACGCGAAGCCTGGCTTGCGTTCTTTGACCGAATGACCGGAGGCGATGAATCGTTTGGATTCGAAGCGTTTCGTGATTCCGTGCTCGGTAATTCGCCCGCGATGGCCATGCCCACCGATATGCCAACGCGAGAGATGCTGATCGATGGATTGTTGGCGGCAGAATTAGGGTCACCGTTTGAAGGTCCAAAGGTCGGCGACACAGCACCAGATTTTTGTCTGCAAACACATGACGGCGGTCAAACGATTCGGTTGTCAGAGATGATTGGCAGTCTCCCCGTCGTGCTGGTGTTTGGCAACTTTACCTGTGGGCCGTTTCGTTCGATGTTTACCGTGGCAGATGCGATCGCAAAGCAGTTCGATTCGCAAGCCAAGTTTGTAGGTGTCTACGTTCGTGAGGCTCATCCCGTCGATGGCTGGCGAATGGGATCCAACGATGCTGTTGGCATTGAAGTGACGCAACCACAGACGTATGACCAGCGCGTCGAGCACGCCTGTCGTTGTCGGAAATTACTCAATGCGTCGATGCCAATGTTGGTCGACGAGATCGATGACCCCACCGGTCACGCATACAGTGGGATGCCCGATCGGATGTATGTCATTGACCGTGACGGCAAAGTCGCCTTTAAAAGCGGACGTGGTCCGTTCGGATTCAAGACCGGCCAGATGGCCCAAGCACTCGTGATGGCATTGCTTGAGCAGTACACGTCGACGCAAACAAGTGGGGCGGGCAAATGATTCAGCAACAGAATAGCGGTCCGGGGCGAGTGATTTTCGCGGGTCTGCTTTGTTTGGCGATTGGCGTGGTCGCGGGAAGGTGGATGGCACGTCCGGCATCCAGCGAACAACGCGTTTGGGAAGAAGTCGACAACCTTCATCGAATCTATCTCGCGCCGAGCGGTTTCAACTTTGTCGAAACCAATAAGTCCTATGAGCGGCGTCTGATTTCGATCATTCACGACAGCTTGTTGCAGTACGATCCAGTCAAAGATCGCTTGGTCGCGGGGTTGGCGAAGACGCACGAGGTGTCGGCGGACGGATTGACGTGGACCTTTCATTTACGAGATGCGGCAACGCCTGACGGAACGAAGCTGCACGCCGACGACGTGGTGTTTTCTTTTAATTTGCATCTCGATACGCGGTTCGACTGCAAACAGCGTACGAATTTGATTGTCGGTGGTGAGCCCGTTAAGGTGACTGCGATTGATCCGATGACGGTTCAATTCGGACTGTCACAACCGTTTCACACGTTTGATTGGTCGGTATCTGGTGTCACGATTGTCCCTCGCGAAGTGTTCAAAGAGGTTTGTCAAACACCTCAGTCACTGCGTCAGGCGGTCGGTGTTCCAGAACCCGAGCCACAATTTGTCAAAGGGTTTGGTCCTTACTTTGTGGAGTCACAAGACACGCAGGAAATCCGGTTGTCGCGAAACGATCATTTTTGGAATCGGGGTGATGATCTTGCGCCGAGACCGCATCTGCCGAGAATCACGCTGACGAAGCGAACGGATGGAACGACATCGAATATTGATTTCTTGCATGACGACCGAAACGTGTATCGCTTGGTCGGTCCGCTGGAATCAAAGCAGCTTTCCCAGAACACGGATTTCGAAATCCTGGATTTGGGTGTTAGCGGTTGGTGTACTTTTTTCTGGGTCAATCAGAACCCACGTGTTCCATGGGCAGAAACCTACCCAGAGCGATTGAAGCTCTTTCAAAATGTGGCCTTTCGACGTGCGATCGCACATGCGATCGACCGGCACGCGATCATTCGCAGCGTGTACGAAGGATATGCCGAACCGCTATATGGTCCGGCATCGCCGGTCTATGGTTGGGTTGCTCCAAGTGAAGTGCTCGAAGACGTCACACCCGCGTTTGATCGGGATGCGGCATTACGTGAACTGGCAAAGCTGGATGTCGTTCCGGGCGAACCGGATGCCGACGGAAAACGTTGGCTGACCTACGAGGAATCTGGTGGACGGATTCCGTTGGAAATCGAAATTCGCACCTCCATCGATGAGGAGGATCGGCGACGGAAGACGGCTGAGGAATTGAAGTCGCAGCTTGAGCAAATCGGAATCCGTGTGAAGGTCGTCGAAGAACGATTTGGCGAAATCGCGATCCGCTTGGACAAGACGTACGACTACGAAGCGGCCGTCATGCTGCTTGGCGGGGCTCCCAACGCGACGACACTGAAGCACTTCTTTGAAAGTTCAGGTCCGATGCATTTTGTGAATCCCTATCAAGAATCACCCGCGACGGACTGGGAAAAGAAGGTCGACGAATTGTTTCAAGTTTACGCGACTTCACCGGATCCATCGGAACGTGATGAAGCGATGTTGGAATTGCAAAAGGTGTGGTCTTCGGCGCAGCCAGCATTCCATTTGGTCAACGATCGCAAACTGGTCGCCGTGCGCCGCGACTATGAAATCAACGGCATGGCGTTGACGGCCCGAGCGGACGACCCGATTTTCGAACGGACGGTGATCGAGAATATTCGCATCCGACATCTGGTCGCACCTGCAACGTCCGATGAGAAGGACGAGCCATGAGAGGGGTGAAGCGATTGGCGACCACGTTGTTGATTCTGATTTCGTTTGGGACGCTGAGTGTTACGTTTGCGTTTTATATCGTCAGCAGAACCGACGAACTTGCCGAAGAGCGGTTGCAAATGAGTGATGTGAAGCCGCCGCCACCGGAAGCCTTCAGCGAGCGTTATGCACGTTGGATCAAGACCGTTGTCAGTTCACGCTTCAGTGATTTTGGCCAATCGCGTACAGGGCCGGTAAAGAACATCGTCGCGAGTCGATTGCCGATCACGGCGACGATAGGAATGTCGAGCTGGCTGCTCGGGTGGACATGCGGATTGGGGCTAGCTGTCGGGCTGACGACTCGCTGGCGGCCCTGGGCCCAGTTTCATCAACAGAGACTCTATCCGATCGCCCATGCGGTTCCCTCGCTGGTTGTCGTGATTCTGTTTTATCTGGTGATGATTCAGTTTGATCCACACCCAAGTCGCCAACTTCGAACGGGCGTTGGGATTGCCAGCTTGGTTGTGTTGATGGTGCCAAGCACCACGGCGCTGTGGCTCAATGGGATTCAGCGAGTGCTGCAACAGGAGTACGTGCGTGTTGCGCGAGCACGTGGTATTTCATCGGTCACGGTTTGGCGACGCCATGTTCTTCCCAACGTCCTGGTGTCGTCCGGCGTCCTCACGCAGGCGGTATTCAGTCTTGCGGGATTGGTCGTCGGCTCGGCCTTTGTCGAAGGTGTGTTTCGTTTGGGTGGTGTCGCGGAAGCATTCATTGCGGCTGCGACACACGGACAGGCTGAGATGGCTGCTTTCGCAACGCTGCTGTATTTTTTGGTGTTGGCAGCAGGTGTGTTGATCGCGGAAGGCATCACTGTTTATCTGGATCCAGATGGGGCACAAAGCCATGCCAACTGGTAGTGTTCGACAAAGGTGTGGGCGATATACAGTGTGGGCGTTGTTGTTGATCACCGGCCTGGTTGTAGTCGTTCCCTCATCGTTCACCGCTCAGCCGAAGCGCGAAGCCAATAGCTTTGCACCACCGTCTTGGTATGACCGGACCGTACAGCACGAATGTGTGTTGGGAACTGATTATTTAGGGCGATCGTATGCGGCAGTGCTTGGCCGTGCGATCAGCGCCACGACTCGGG
>NZ_NPDI01000052.1:0-210224 GCF_002251265.1 Rhodopirellula sp. MGV
GGAACAGGGTGGCCCTACTAAGCAGATGAACTCGGTACCGAAAGGCGACGAAGCAAGCACCGAGATCGGGTTGCCAGGTGGCTTTTCGCAGGGCGTCCCAACCAATGCGATCTACGTTCGCCCCGTGGTGGCCGATCGGATCAATGGCTTCACCGTGCGACCCGAAGTCTTGCAAATTGCGATTCGAGACGCGGTGTCTGTCGAACAGTTTCGCGAGGTTTGGGACGACAAACTTGCTGCAAACCGGCCGCCATTAAAAATCATCGACTTCGCCGCGGTTCGTGAAGGCATGGAATCTGGGCGATCGATCTCGGGGCAGCAATCACAAGCTTGGGCCGCGACGGGAATGGCGTCGCTTGCCGCGATCTTTATCATTTTTTCGACACTCAGTATGGGCGTCAGCGAACGTGCACGCGAGTTTGCGATGCTTCGGGCAGTCGCACTGACTCGATCACAGATCGCGGGCATCATCGCGATCGAGAGTATCGTGTTGGCGTTCTTGGGTTGGATCGGTGGATTGCTGGCCGGTTGGTTGATGGTTCTCATCGGCAGCCGCATCTTGCCGGGGCTATTTAGTTCGGGTGCGATGCTGGGGTGGACGAGTCTCTCGCTGAGTGCAATTACGGTTTTGGTCGGCGCGACCGCGGCGGCGATCCTTCCTGCTTGGCGGGCGATGCGAATCAAACCGCTCGATGCGATGTCGACGCGTCCTAAGACGCCAAGTCCTTTTTGGTGGATTGTGTTTGGAGTGATCGGGCTGGTTTTGTCGGCGATCACACCGATCACAGTGTTTGCATTGCCGATGTCGGATGAATGGCGAACTTGGTGCTACTCATTCGTCACCTATCCCATGTTGCTCTTGGGGATGATCCTACTTGCGCCTGCAGTCGTTGTCGGTTGTGAACGCGTTTTGGGGCCAGTGGTGACAGGCCTGATGCGACTTGATCAACGGATGATGAAGACGCAGCTCTCCAGCAATCTGTGGCGAAGCGTTGGTGCGACGCTGGCGTTGTCGGTGGGACTCGGATTGTATGCATCGACACAGACATGGGGCTATTCGATGTTGGTACCGTTCACACCAGGTGAATGGTTGCCCGATGCACTGGTCGCGTTCCACCCTGTCGGTTTGACGGACGAGGACGCTGCGTTAGTACCTGAGGTCGACGGCGTGAAGTCGAGCGAAGTCATGGAGCTAGCGATCGAGCAGGCCAAATTCGATTGGGAAGGCGGCGAGCCACCAAGTCGTCTTCGTTTTGGCGACAACGGCGTCGTGTGTGGTTTGGACGCAGCGCGAGCATTTGGCGGAGAGCATCCATTTTTGTCAGTCAACTTTGTCGAAGGCACAGCGGAATCCGCAATCGATGCAATCAACAATGGAAATGGCTGTGTCGTATCGCAAGATTTCGTGATGGCAACGGGCCTGACCATCGGTGACGAGGTTCCGTTCCTTCTACCCGCTGACGAGAGCCAGCGTGCTACCTACAAAATTGCCGGGGTGGTATCACTACCCGGTTGGCAATGGGTCACGAAGTTCTCGGGGGTTCGTCGGCACTTCGTCCGTACCGGGGCCATTTTGTTTGCCAACCACGATCGTGTTCATAGCGACTTTCGCTTGAAGCGGACGGAGTTCTTCTGGGTGAACTTCGACGACAACGTGAATCTGGAAAGCGTCGAAGCACAGTTCCAAGCGATTGCGGAGCGACGCAGCGGCGAAACCTTTTTGGCCGAAGGTGTCGGCACGGTCAAAGCATACCGACCGTTTGCCAGGATGACCGCAACCAGCAACGTCAAGAAGGCGATCCAGTTGCGTGCCGACGGAATGATTTGGGGAATGAGCTATCTGCCACTAGTCACTTTGGCAATCATGTCACTTGCAATCGCGAATACGGTTATCGCTTCCGTGCGTGCACGTACGTGGGAGTTCGGTGTCATGCGTTCAATCGGCGTCAGTAGAAGCCAGTTGGTGCGTTTGGTGTTTGCTGAGACCAGCTTGATTGCACTATCAGCCTGTTTGCTAAGCCTGTTTTTCGGACTCGTCGCCGGTTGGTGCGGTGTGGGTATGGCGCAGTTTGGCGGATGGTTCGCCGGCCCGCCTTCATTCATGATCCCTTGGGGTCAGTTGGCAATCGGTTTTGCGATGACACTGTTGTTGTGTTTACTTGCCGGACTTTGGCCCGCGATTAAAACCGGGCGAAGCGAACCACTTCGACTTCTTCAATCTGGGCGTGCAGCCTCCTAGCGGCCAAATACCTATGGTTGTCTTGGTGCTTCGCAAAGGGTTCAGTTTGTTGGTGCGACTCGAGCAACAAGCTGAGGGTCATCCATCAGTTCGACTGTTCTTATCAGAATCTCAAAAGTCAGATTTCAATGAAGCAAACTTTGAAAGTTCAGCCTGTCGCAGTCGGGAGGGATCTAGCAAAGCGAGGTAAACCGCATCGAAATACTTGACTGTTCCTGTTCTCCAGAATCTTCCGCGTGTGCAAGACTTCCGCGTTGTGAAAACGAGGAGTCTGTAGGTAGGCACATCTGGGGCAAAAGATGAACGGTATCGGGGCAACTGCGAGCGGACGTGGATCAAACGGTCAATTGTTCCGCAATTCAAAACGTCGCAAAAACACTTGCCGAAACGTCCGTCGCAAACGGGCGATGTTGTGTGCGATCTTGGCAAGTTGCTCGATGCCTGGAATGTCATGGAATTCCAATTCGCTGCTGGCACAGTCGCCAGTCGGTGGCCAAATCGTTGCTGGCGTGGGAACGATTGACAGCAGTTTGAGTGATCGGACCAACATCACGACGACTACCGATCGTGCGGTCATCAACTGGAATGACTTTTCTGTGGGAGCTGGTCACACTGTCAACTTCGATCAGCTCAATTCGACCTCGGCAGTCTTGAATCGTGTCGTTGGCAACGCGCCCCAATCGCTGATCAATGGGGCAATCACCTCGAACGGAAATGTTTTCGTTTCCAATCCCAGCGGGGTTGTCATTGGCAGCACGGGGGTCATCAATACCAACGGCTTTACGGCAACGACGTTGGACATCAGTAACGAGCGATTCATGAATGGCGATTTGACCTTCAGTGGTCAATCAGCCGCTTCAATCGTCAACAATGGGCACATCAACACTGGTGATGGTGGAGCGCATTTGATCGCGTCTCAGGTGTTCAATAATGGCACTATCGAGACAACCGGCGTGATCAACTTGGCCACCGGCGGCCAATTGAAGATGAGCGGTGGGCGTTATATCCAAGCCGACCTGGAGACAATCAGCAATGGGATTTCGGGTGGATCATCACTAATTAAAAACAGTGGTGATATGCGGGCGATTGGCGGTCTGGAGGTTGGCGGAGAAGTTTACTTGGTCAATCCCAACGGGGCGATCGTCAACGACGCCAACATCGTTGCGGCTTTGAAAAATCCTGACGGCAGCCAAGCGGGCGGGCACGTTGAAATGATCGCCTCCGGAAACACGACGCTTAGCGGTGCATCGGTTGATGTCAGTGGGGCAACAGGCGGCAGCGTGATCGCGACCGGAGACTCCGTTTCAATCCTTGCGAGCGAGATCGATGCCTCGGGCGAACATGGCGGTGGCAACGTTCGCATCGGTGGCGGGTGGCAAGGGAAAGACGCGCAAGTTGCCAACGCGGTGAACACGACTGTCTCGGCTGATTCGACGATCAGTGTCGATTCGACGCTTGACGGGGATGCCGGGACGGCAGTCGTTTGGGCGGATCAAAAAACAGAATTCGCGGGCCAGATTAATGCTCGCGCACTGGGGGATGGCGACGGCGGACAAGCTGAAGTTTCAGGAAAGCAGGACTTGCTGTTTACGGGCAACGTCGCGCTGTTGGCCAGCAATCCTGAATACCAACACGGATCATTGCTGCTCGATCCCGCGACGTTCACCCTGGACGCGGCGAACCAAGATGCGATTCGAGCACAATGGGGCTCGGGCAATTTGACGATCGTCGCACAGGATACGATCAGTATCGATGTGGATCTCTTCCCCACAGACTCACCTGGCGGCGATGAAAAGTTTTCGACCGATGGTTCCAAAACACTATTGACCATTCAAGAAGAAGGCGGAGGTGACGGCGCAGTCGATATCATCATCGGCGGCGAAATCCGCGATCGTCGTACGGGTAGCGCCGCGGTAAATATTAACGCGGGGACCGGATCGGTGACCGTCACTGCGACTGGGAAAATCGACAGTAGCCTAGGTGGCCTGAGTGATGTGACCGTCTACGCGAACACCTTGGATGTGGTGGGGGATGCGACGTTTGATGTGTTGGTCGCGACAGGCAACCAAACCGTTGGACTTGGTGACAACGCGACCGGTGTTCTGAATTTGAGCGACAACACACTCGCGAACGTATCGATTGGAGAAATCCAAGGCAGTGATTTTGATCTCGACATGCTTTCCACCGGCCGAGCGCGATCTGCGATTCGAGTTGTCGGTGACAATGTGAATATTGACCGTTTCAACGGGCAGGCTCTCGATATTGAATCGGATGACTTGACGATCACCGGTCCGATTGATGGCAGTGGACGCTTTCGATTCATCGGCCAAGCGAATCAGACGATCGGTTTGGGGAGTGGTGCCGGAAGCTTGCAGTTTTCAAAATCCATCCTGGCCGGAATCACAGGATTCAGCCAATTTGAAATGGGACACAACACGACTTCCGGAAGCGATATTTCGATCGTCGATGCGGGGCTGAATTTCAATAGTGTGACACTGCGTGGATCGTCAATCGATATCGATCGATTGTCGATCGGTGAAAGCCTGAGTTTGTACACCGACAGCTTAAATGTGCAGAATGCTCTGACGAAGACCTCCAATGCAGGGACGTTGTACCTGCAATCGATGAGCAATACGCGGACTGTCGGTCTCGGGGATGGTACGGCAGGGTTGCTGAACGTGACGGCCGACGAATTCGATTTCCTCGGCCAGTACAACGCCTTTGATGTCCTGGTGGGCAGTGGCGTGATCACAGTCTCGGAGGATTTTACCGGAAACTACAGCAGTCGCATCAAGCTAAACAATTCGAACGGATTGATTCATCTCGACGGAGTCAGCCTCGATAGCAACCTCTTTCAGTTGTTCAGCAACGACATTCAAATCACCAATGCTGTGATGGGTGACATCGATACCACTGACCTGGATTTCAATGCCGGTGTGAACCGAATGGCCGTCGGTTCGGCCTCGCCAGGTGACTGGACAATCGACAATTCCGAGTTCGCTTTGCTAAGTGGGTTCGAAACGCTGACCCTGCACAACGAACAGTTGAACGGGATCATGGACATCGCCGGTGCTGGCCCCGGAAACAATCTAGATTTCAGTTCGATCACGTCCGGGACCGTTAACTTTTTGAGCGATTCGCTGCGACTGGCGGACGTGTCGGTTCCAGAAGCGTTGAACCTGACAGTGTTCAGCGGACTTGCGTTCGATGGTGAAGTAACCACCGATGATAACACCAAGACTCTAAAAATCACCGCCGGTCACGCAGCGATCAACCAGAGCGGCTCGACAACCTTAGGACTCGGGACCGGCACGGCGGGCGCTGTCCAACTTGACGACAGTGAACTCGCCCGGATTCAGCAGTTCGCCACCTTGCATGCCAAGCATGTCTCGGCGATTTCGCCCGGAACTACACAAGTGAATGCAACGATGGATCGAAACCTGATCCTCGAGGGCGGGCAACAGACCGACATTCAGTCATTGACCCTGACCGGTGGCAGTGACCTTGATGTCTCGACAACGTTTGTGTCTGGCGGCACAGGCAATCCAGGCAATGACCGGATCATTATGGGAAATGTCACCACCGATGGTGACATTACCTTGGATAGCAGCCGTCTGGAAGTCAACGGAGACGTGCACACTGTCAGTGGCGATGTCTCGGTCGACACACAAGTTACCACCGTTGGGAATGGCTCACAAACCAGTCATGTTGGGATTGGAACAGCGAACGGCACCACAACGATCGATACGGGGACGCTGAATGTGAATGCCAGTAATTTGGCGGGCGCACAAATCGGTTATGCGTTCACGGGAACTGAAACGCAGACGGCCAGCGGCGACATCACGATCGAGACCACGGGCGATATCAACTTGACCGGGCAAGGGGCGTTCTTTGCTGCGATCGGACATGGCGATGACCTGGGTGGCGATGACACGGGCAAAACCGTATCGGGAGACGTCACCGTCAGTGGCGGCAAGAACGTCACTTTGCAAAAGGCACACGTTGGGCATCTTGTCGATCCGAGCGGAACCTATGCCAGCGGCAGCACATCTGTTTTCGCTGGGATAGCTGATTTCAACGAAGACAACGAAAATCGTACGGGCGGTGACTTCCACCAACCCTACTCGCTGAACATTGATTCGCAATCGATCCTTGTCAGTGCGGACTTCAGCGATGATGGTCAATTGAGTTTGTACGCTCCTTCTCTGTCATCGTACAATCTAGATCCTTCTGCACTGCTTAACGGTGGTAATGCGACCGGTTCTCCACCGACTAACTTTGCGGGTCCAAGTGACCCGGCGAACGAATTCTTTGGTGATTACGTCGGCACCTTGTCGAACAACTGGTCGCTCTATTCAGCACCAATCGGCTTGGACGTTCAAATTATCGATGCGACAAGTGTCTATGGTGCAGTGATCACTTCGCCTGCGACGGTTGACCTGCTCAGCAACCCTTCGGTGCTATTCGGGGCGACCTCGGTCGGTGACCTTGGTTTACAAGTCGACTATTCCAACATCGACGAGCAAACCGACGCCGGGACGTACACGCTACAAGTCGATGGCGACAACTTGAAGTCCGGATACTTCGTACGCAAGGTGTATCGGAACGGCGAGACCTACGGGACGGGGCCGGGAGTCTTGATTACCAATTACGGCCGGCACATCATTACCCCTGCCACGTTGAATATTTCGGTGAGCAACCAGACCAAGACCTTTGGTGATTTGTTCACTTGGACAGGAAACGAATTTGTTGCTACCGGTTTAGTGAACAATCAGACCATCGACAATCTGTTGATGACTTCAACCGGTGCCGTCGCCACGGCGACAGTCGCGGGTGGGCCATACACGATCATCGGTTCGACGCCAACGGGAGCCAATTTCAACGCGTTGAATTACAGTATTTCGATCTTCGACGGCTCGATGAATGTCATTCCGGCACCGCTGGACGTTTATTTGCTAACGTCCAGCAAGCTTGTTGGGACCGAAGGTGAATCCGTGACGTCAGATTTCGTCATCGTTGGTCTCAAGAACGGAGACCTTATCAATGAGATTTCCGTCTTGAGCGAGGGTCTTCCCTCCTCGGCAATTGTCGGTTCCTACTCAATGAGCATCGATACGCTGTTTGGCGTTGGCTATGACGCCACCAACTATGCGATCAATTTGGTCAACCCGGTCTATACCGTTTACGTACCAAACGACGAAACGGTCAACGACTTGTGGACGCGGTACAACAACGCGCTGATGACGTTACCTCGTATGCTGAGTGGGGGTGGCGGTGCTGTGCAGGTCAGCGTTGGAGGCCGTTCGAGCGTGGAAATTACGGACCGCAAGCGGCGTGATGACGGCAACGACGACGATGAGAGCAACGATTCCGATTCGTAACACGACTCGCTTTTAGTTCGTCGCCGTGATTGCATGTTCGAGCCGGTTACTGTTCGAGCCCATCGATGTGGTGTGACGCCGACACCTGCTGTGAGGTCTGTCTGAGGCAAGCCAGATCGAGGGTTCCTCGGCGTAATCTGTACTGGTCATGCATCTTGGTTGAGCTGTGCGAGTTGCACCTACCACATTGCGCTGCATGATGGGATCAGCTATTCGTGCCGAATTTGGTCGCTAGAGTAGCCCGGCAGGGTTGCATCGCTGTTCGATTGTCTGACAGTTGATGCGCTGTCGTGCTGCCCTACGGCGGATACTGTTCTTCGGAACACGTCACCGGAATTCGCCGTTTATTGATTGACATGGAAGTCATTAGGGGCAAGACAGGATGTCTGCAAAACGTTTCTGGAAATGGGCGGGAGAGATCTGCGCATTAAGCGTGCTGTTCGGCAGCACTGCGATGGCCCAAAACTTTGAGCGCTATCAACCCAAGGTCTATCAACCTTGGCAATCAGGGCAGTTCGACTTGGAACTTCCTACCGAAAGCGACGTCGAAACACCGAGTAGCGACGTGGTGCTGGTCGATTCGCTTGAGGCGGTGATTTTGGTTCCGAATCGGGATGATGTGGACCCGCAGGCCGCATTCACGGATTACGAGGGAATCCATTCCGAGATCATCGATGCATCATCACTTGCGAATTCATCGCGCGTTCATCGTGTGATTGAAAAGTACCTTGGGTCTGCGATCACGTTGCGAAACTTGAACCAGATGACTCGCGACATTATCACGGTGTACGAGCGCTGTGGGCAGCCAATTGTCGACGTGATGATCCCAGAGCAAAAGATCACCGGCGGGACGGTACAAATCGTGATCACCGAGTCGCGGATTGGTGCCATTCGTGTCGCAGGCGGATGCTGGGTTGATCCCTGTTTGGTTCGCAAGAACATTACGTGTTCTCGTGTTGGGGCACACATTTATGAATCAAGGGTTTCCGAAGATTTGTATTGGCTCAATCGCAGTCCCTTTCGAAAAGTCGGTTTGGATGTCAAGCCAGGAGCCAGCGACGGAACTTCAGATTTGATCTTTGAAGTTCAAGATGTCTTTCCGATGCGAGCTTATACCGGGTATGAAGACACTGGAGTCAGGGCACTGAATTTGGAACGCCTGTTCGCCGGTGTTTTGATTGGCAATCTATTTGGGCAAGACGGCATACTTGGGTATCAATACACTGCGGACGGGGACTTTGCACGGTTGCACGCACATGCACTGAGTTACAACGTTGATCCATGCCGCGAGTACGGACTACAGTTGTTTGGAAGCTGGGCCTCTGCGGTGCCGGACTTGCCAGCTCCGATCACGCAAGATGGAGAAGCATGGCAGGTCGGTTCACGGGGGTACCACTATTGGACACGCACGTCGCATGAAGAGCGTGCGTGGTACACAGGAGTTGACTTCAAGTCTTCGAATACGTCGGTGGAATTTGGTTCCTTGAACGCATCGACAACTGCCGCCGACTTGTTGCAACTCAGCTTGGGATACTTGGCGCTTGTTCGTGAAGACAACGGTGACTATGCCCGTCTCAACACGTCATTGAACTACGGACCTGATGGCGGGTTTACATCGCAAAACAACGCAGCCGCGTTTAACAGTCTTCGTCAGAATACGGCACCGGGTTATGTGTATTGGCGAACGGACTTTGACATGCGTCGCCAAATTGCCTGCGACTATGAGATGAGTTTCCGAGGGGCGGGGCAAATTTCCAGCGATCGGTTGTTGTTCAGCCAAACGATTGGTTTTGGCGGATACGATTCGGTTCGTGGCTATGATCAGCGAGTTGCCAGTGGCGATGGTGGCTGGATCACCAACTTCGAGTTCGGTCCAAAAACCTGGACAGCCGGCTGCGGAAAGCTGGAACGAACGGTGAAAGCGTATGGGTTTGCTGACATGGGGCAAGCCTTTATCCTGCACAGCATTCCCGGCGAAGAGAAAGAGCAGTTCCTCGCGGGCGTTGGCGTCGGTTGCCGGGTCGCCTTCGGCCAATCGGCATCACTTCGATTCGATTACGGCCGCGGCCTCAACGACGTCCAAGGCACCAACGCTGGAGACCGAGTCCACATCGGCCTCGTCACCTTCTTCGGCCCCCGCCCCTAAAAGGTGTCAGGTACCTTATTGGCGCTTTAGGTAAAATGCTGATTGATTGGTCGTTACTTGGCGGCCAATCATTGGGTGTGGGAAGATCTCCGTTTCCACCCAAGATTCCGCGAATGATCAGCGTTGTAGAATTCGACGGCGATATTGCAATCGCTCTCTCGTCACGGTGATAGCTACTCGGCACCGGACTGGATCAGCGCCGCTACCGGAGCACGTTCAAGGCTGCGGCGTAGTCGGAATTTCCGGTGACCGCGAAATGAAAGGTGAGTAGAAAGAGAAGTCCTGCGGAAGCGAAGATCATTCCGGCAAAGAAGCCGGCATAGGCTGAGCTGAAGTTGCCGCCAAATAGGTAGGCTTCTTCTGGATTGGCTTCGTTGTATTTGATCTGGACGACCTTTGCCGCACTGAGTTTTTGGTGAAGTGCGTGATGTCCCTTGAAGCTCGATGACGTGTATGTCGGATGGATTTTAGTCCCGGTGTAGGTGCATCCGACCACGGAGTATTCATATTCGACGGTGACTTGATGTGAGAGACCTCCCTCAGAATCAGAATGAGACTCAAGACCGCAGTTGACGATTGAGGCTTCGGTCGATGGCCAAGCAGTAACAGCTTGTCCTTTGGCAATTCCACGCAGTGTAGAGAGACAGATTCCAACACCGACGAGAATGAAGATCGCGCAGAAAGGATAGATGACCCACATCAATTTCATTGTCGTCGACGTTGCGTAAATAAGTTGCGAAGTAGAACCGGGATCGGCGAATTATTGGTTTTACGTAGGAATGGACTGCATTGGTAGGGCTGCGTGACGGAGACTTCGAGGCGCAATTTGCGAACGAATTGATCAATCTCCAGGTTGCGATCTTCCTGCTGAAACGTGTCTGTCGTCCAAATTCGCTGCAAACGCCAGCAACCGAATCTCCGAATCATCCGTGCCAGCCTCGACAATTCGGAGGTTGGACGTTGGGAAGTCGATTGCGATTGGGAAAGGAGTTGTTTTTGAAAAGTCGACGGTCGGCCGCGACGATTTCACTTGCATGAATACTCACACTCTCAACTGCCGCGGGCTGAATTGCCCGATGCCAATCGTTGAATTGACCAAAGCCGCTCGAGCCGCAGAGCCGGGAGATCGGATCGAGGTCACTGCAACCGATCTGGCGTTCAAGCCAGACTTGGAGGCTTGGGCAAGACGCATGGGGCACACCATCGAAAGCTTCGAGCAGACCGAGAACGAGCAAGTCGCAATCGTTGTCCTCGCTAAGAACTAACGCAATCGACGGGCAACCCCTCCCACTTTGCGGGCCGTCTCGCAATCACGCCTCACCTAGAAGCATGTATGTCGAAAACGAATGATCGCGTCGTCATTATTTTGACGTCGGGTAAGTCAGACAATGGGAAGAACGCAACGATGGCGTTTTCTTGTGGGCTCGCTTCCTTGGCCATAGGGAGACCGACGACGGTGTTCCTTACCAGCGATGGCGCCGTTTGGGGTTATCAAGGAAGTTCCACTGGGATCGCCGTTCAAGGATTCGCGCCGCTTTCGGAGCTCATCGAGCAGTACCTCGCAGCGGACGGCCACATCGTACTTTGCTCGGTCTGCCATACGACCTGTAGCGTGGGGCCGCCTGGCGGTAAGTTCGAAATCGAAAAGCTCCCAGGGATCGAAATCGGTGGCTTCACGACGGTATTGGACTTGGCGATCGGCGGAACGACCATGTCGTTCTAGTCTGCTACCACTCGAAACAGCGAACCGGCGTGATCGTTGGCTTTTTCTCACGAGGCGAATATTGCTTTCGCCAATTTTCGAAGTCGACGACTGGCATCGGTTTGCCAAAGAAATACCCCTGTAGTTCGTCGCAACGGAGTTTTGCGAGGTACTCGACTTGCTCGATGACTTCGACACCTTCGGCGACGATCGTCAGTCCAAGTCCCCGTCCCAAGGAGATAATCGATTGCACGATCGAACGTGAAAATCGGTCGTGTACCACGTCGCGAATAAACGACAAATCGATTTTCAGGGTGTGGACGTTAAACGTCTTCAGGTAGCTAAGTGAGGAGTGACCGGTACCGAAGTCGTCGATCGCGATTCGGAACCCCGTCTCAGCTAGTTTATCGATGACCATGGTTGAGTGTTCGACATTGCTCATGATCGCGTTTTCGGTGATCTCAAGTTCCAGCCATTCGGGGTCTGCTCCTGTCCGTTCAAGGATCCGCACCAGTGAATGTGCAAAGTCGACACTGCGAAGTTGGATCGGAGACACGTTGACGGCGATGCGTAGCGGTTTGCCCTGATCATGCCAAAGGCGTGCCTGCTTTGCGGCGGATTCAAACACGTATTCTCCCAACGCGTTGATCAGGCCCGAATTCTCGGCGATGGGAATGAAGGTACTTGGGGGGACGAATTGTCCTTCACTATCCCGCCATCGGACCAGTGCTTCGCACGAAACCAGTTCCTTTGTCGTGGCATTGACCTTCGGTTGGTAGTGTAGTTCGACATCGCCATTGGTGATCGCACCACGCAGTTTGGTTTGTACCTGCTGTCGCATGTCGACCTGTTGCTTCATCGACGGTTCAAAATAGGCGACGGCGTTTTTTCCCGCTTGCTTAGCAGAATACATTGCTGTGTCCGCATAGCTCATCAGCATTTCGGTATCTGTCGAGTCTTGCGGGAACCGAGTCACGCCGATGCTCAGTCCGACGTGGGCTTCCGCTTCGGTCAATGCGAACGGACGTTTGAATTCGTTAATCAACTCGGCAAGTAGTTGTTCCTGAGTCGTGAGATCGTAATGGACGTCTCGGAACAGAATTGCAAATTCGTCACCGCCGAACCGGGCGACAAACGCGTCAGATCCTACGACGGCAATGATGCGGTCGGCGACAAATTGTAAAAGTTGATCGCCTCCGGCATGTCCGATTGAATCGTTGACGTGTTTAAAGTCGTCCAGGTCGAGAAAGCAGATCGAAAATGATTCAGCAACATCGTTGGAAGACGGTTTGCGATTGACCAAGTTGACGATCATCTCGCGAAAGAATGCGCGATTGGGACAGCCTGTCAAACTATCGTGCATTGCGCGGTGATGAAGTTGTGCTTGGCTGTTTTCCAGTTCGGTGATGTCCGATGCGAGGGCGATAATTTGGCGGTCAACGTTACCGTCGCTTGGGCTGAGTGAAACCCAAAAGGTCCGTTGCATGTGTTGCGAGATTTGTGAATCGCTGGCCAAGCGAATTTTGCCGGACCAGGATTTGCCATTCGCAGCGTTGGAAACATGCCGCAGAATACTATCGGTTTCGACATGGATCAGATCGGCAAATCGCTTGCCCGCAATTTCATCGCCGGTCCCAACATTTGTCATTCTCGCGAATGCCGGATTCGCTTCCAAGATCCTTCCATGGATATCCAAAATCGCGACACCTTCAGCTGATTCTTCGAACACACTTGCGAGCAACTGAAGGCGATGTTCACGGTGCCTGTCGTCGGTGATGTCCCGCGATGTTGCGATTACAAAGCGGTCCGAACTTGACTCGTCAGTGAAGGCGGAATATCGATTGGCCGAATAGTGTTTGCAGCCTTGGTCATCGATCCAGCTGTCGACGCAAGTCGATTGGGGGACGTCACCGGCGAAGCACGCATCGATTTGTGGATCAAATTCTCGGAGTCCGGGGACATCGATTTCATCAGGCAACTTGCCGATGATCTCGTCCTCGGTTACCCCATGTGCGTTCAAAAACGCACGGTTGGCAACGACGATGCGGTGGTCCGAGGCACGAACGCTTAATTGGTCCGGGACAGCGCTGACAATTTTATTGAGGAAGTCACGATGCCGACGCAGTTCGGCTTCGAACTGTTTTCGTGAAGTGATATCGCGAACGATCGCAAGGATCTGTCCGCCACCGGAGATGACAAACGGGCTGAATGTGAATTCGGCCCAAAACGTTGTTCCGTCGTGTCTGGTGACTTGCGCCTCGAAATGCTGGGATTGGCCCTGGTCTGTTTCGCGAAGACAAGTGTTTAACGTGTCACTAGCGTCCGTTCCGTCATCGAGCTTGAGGGCATGGAAAAATCCACGTCCCGAGTGCAGCATTTCGCCACGCGAGACTCTGAACATCTCGAGTGCGTTGTCGTTGCATGCCGAGCAACCTTGATTGTCAAATACCATCACCGAATCGCTGGTGCGTTCAAAGATCGTATCGGCAAGGCGTTTGGTATCTTTGGCGGATTGCTCCGCAGCGCTGCGGGCATCCGATAGCTCTTTCTTGATTTGTTCGAGTTCGTCGATAATTTCCGCGGAACGCACGATCGCGTCCGCTTGCGCTACGGCAAGTGACTCTGACTGTCGTCGCGATCGTTCGAGTTCGATATCACGTTCCGTCAACATCTCGCGGAGATGGACGAGCGAAGACGTCAGATCTGAAACGCTCAGTTTCAGGTCAGATGGCTCGGTGGACGAATCGCATTCTTGAATCTCATTTACCCATCGATCGATCTGCTCGAGCTGTTCGATAGGGCTGCGACTGGACGGGGCGCTCTTGTGGGCGACGTTGGGTTGGGACATCGTTTGGACTGCAAAAATCTGATGCTTCAGTAGTCCGCCTAAATGAACAACGTCGTGTTGGCTTGCGCTGCTTGACTGACGAAGGTCGCGACGCCGCAGTAGTCCATGTCGGGATAGTCGATCAACTCGGCGCGGTCGATACCCATCAATCGCATCGACATTTCACAGACTTGGATTTTGACACCGAGGTCGCCTGCGGTGCCAATCAACGTTTCCAGGTCCGCAACATTCTTGCGACGCATTTCACGCTGCATCATCGCTCGGCCGATCCCTGCGAAGTCCATCTGCGACAGTTTGGTTCGCTTCGCCGATGCGGGCAGCATCCAGCCGAATGCTTTTTCGATCACCGATTTTTTGCCGGCGGACATTCCACCTCGGCGAAGTGCCGGAGTTGCCCAGAACGTAAAGAACATACGAACGTCCATGCCGCAGGCCGCCGCGCCCGTCGCTATCACAAAGGCAGCGAGTAGACGATCTTGATAGCCTTCGAAAACGACGAGGTTCAGTTGATTGGTATCAGAAGTCGTTTCGGTCAGCTGTGCGACTTGACGTTGCAGGCTTTCAATTTGGTTCTCAAGTCGTTTGAGTTGTTCGCTCCCACTCAGAACTTCGTGAAGCGTTTCGGGGGTTGTTCCGTGCATGCTCAAACTCGGCATTCGTTATCCAAGGGCCATCCAACGCGTTGATCCGTTTTTTCAACGCTGTAGAAATCTGTGATGCCGTTGGAGAACGATAAAATTGGCGACGAACCAAAGCAGCGGAAACACCGAATGCAGCTATCGAATGTAGCGAACTTCCGCGATCTGACGCTTATTCGGTGGCCACTTGCGTGAGGGGCGACCGACACCATGACGGCATGTGGTTGTTGGCCGTCTTGTGGGTACCTGGGTTCGTCCCGCGACCTCACCGGCAAGCCAACGTGGATGGCGGGGGGCAACTTGGCGGTTTAGTAGAGTTTGCTAGGTGCTATTAACGCCTGCGATGCGACAACGTCGCGTTGATCAATCACGCGTCCCATTTAGGAGACCGAATAGTGCAAAAGAATCAGCTTGGTAAATCAGGACTTTCCATCGCACCGTTGGCACTTGGCGGAAACGTTTTCGGTTGGACCATTGATGAAGCAACGTCCTTCGAAATACTCGATGCGTTCGTTGACTTCGGTTTTGATTGTGTTGATACAGCCAACATGTATTCGGCCTGGGCAGTGGGCAATCAGGGTGGCGAATCCGAAGCAATCATTGGGAAATGGTTTGCGAAGAGCGGCAAACGTGATCGAGTCGTCTTGGCAACAAAAGTAGGGATGCCGATGGGAGACGGCTCGCAAGGACTAAAGAAGGACTACATCTTAAAATCCGTTGAGGATTCCCTGCGCCGGCTGCAGACCGACCACATCGATCTTTATCAATCGCACCAAGACGATGCCGACACTTCGTTCGAAGAGACGCTGTTGGCATACGATGAACTTATCAAGGCGGGCAAAGTGCGCGCGATTGGTGCGTCAAACTACTCGGCGGATCGATTGGCCCAAGCGATTAAGGAAAGCGAATCCGAAGGCTTGCCAACGTACATTTCGTTGCAGCCAGAATACAACCTGTTTGATCGTGAAGGATTTGAACGCGAATTAGAACCGCTGTGTGTCCAAGAAGGCCTTGGAGTGATCAGCTACTATTCGCTTGCGAGTGGGTTTTTAACAGGCAAATATCGTTCGAAAGACGACTTGAGTAAGAGCGCTCGTGGAGGTGGGATTGGCGAAAAGTATCTCAATGGGCGCGGTTTCAAGATTTTGGAAGCACTTGACGAAGTCGCAGCTGCCCAACAAAGCCAACCTGTGGTGGTCTCACTCGCTTGGTTGATGCACCGAAAAAGCATCACCGCACCAATCGCAAGTGCAACGAGTGTCACGCAGCTATCGGAACTTGTGAAGGCTGCTGACATGAATTTGAGCGACGCACAGGTTGAACAACTCGATATGGCAAGCGCGACAACGCAAAACGTCGAATGATCGTCAACGTCGCGACACGGTTTTCGGTGACCTATTTTCCAGTCGACACCACCGACCACAGCATTTCGCTCTGGCCGGCGGTTATGACGGTGTCGTAACCGGATCCACGACCGTCCCCTCTTTGAAGTCATCACCAGGGCGAATGATTAACGTTTCGTCTCCGACCAGTCCGGCGCTTAATTCCAGTGATGAACCCTGATCGCGGAGCACCGTGACGTCTCGATAGGCAACGGTGTTGTTTTGGGCTAGGACCGCTACCTTGGTGCCGCTTCCGCGTGTGATCAATGCTCCGGATGGAATCAGGACGCGGCTCGGTTGGTTGACTTTGAATTCCGCTTCGATATACATCCCGGGAAGCAATCGATGGTCTTCATTGGGAATTTGCACTTCGACACGAAGTGTCCTGGCATCAGGAGAAATCGATCGTGAAGTACGAGTGACTGACGCAAGGACACGGTCTTGTCGGTTGTTGACGCGAAAGATCCCGACTTCGTCCCCGACCGAAATTGCTGTGGCGTAGTGCTGTGGGATCTCGACGATAACGCGAAGGCGATCAATCTCGGAAAGGCGGAACAGCCCCGGTGCGTCTTCCGGTGAATCTGCCGTGATCAACGCCCCCACGTCGTAAGCTCGTTCGGTGATGACACCATCGAATGGGGCCTCGATCGTTTGAAAGCGAATCTGTTGTTTCAGGCGTTCGATTTGAGCTTGCCGCGCGTCGATCGTTGCCGACGCCATTTTTTGGGCCGCCAAGGCGACTTTGTATTCTGCTTCTCGTTGATCGACCGTTTCTTGCGAAGTCGCTTGGCTTTGGCTGAGTTTCTGCTCGCGAGCGAAGCGTATTTTTGATAGTCCTAGTTCGGCATCGATGCGTTGTCGTTCCGCTTGTGATTGTGACAGCGATGCTTTTGCTTCATCGAGTTCGGCTTGGACCTCAGGTGCTTCGATCACCGCAAGCACATCTCGAACCGAAACACTATCGCCGATATCGACTCGCTGTTCTCCGAGATAGCCTTTGGCCCGAGCATAGATTCTGGTCTCCTGATTAGCGACGGTGCTACCAGGTAAGACAAATGTGTGGAACGGAGCTGTCAAGCCGACTTTAGAAACGGTAACACGGGGTGGACGCGTTGCGTGATCAAGTGCGATTGCACGTGCTTTGTCGCGACGACTGATTTTCGGCGCAGCTCCAAATGCAAAGAGACCACCGAGGATTGCAATGGTTGCCAAAATCGTGGTGACTGAGCTGAGGAAAGCTTTCGCATTGCTGGATAGTGTCATCGTTTGAAGTTCGAAGTGTAGGGACGGTGTGGTCTTCAGCGTTTTCAATTGCGGCGGTCACGCGGCCGGCTGGTTGTCGGATCGCTTCAGTAAACGAAAGAGCAGCGGAACAAAAACGAGTGTGTAGACCGTTGCCAAAAGCAATCCACCGATCACCGCACGGCCGAGCGGAGCGTTTCGTTCGCCGCCTTCACCGGCGCCGATTGCCATGGGCAGCATGCCAACGATCATCGCCAGGGCTGTCATCACGACCGGACGCAGCCGAGTTTGGCCAGCTTCTTGCGCCGCATTGTGTGTCGATGCACCGTCAGCAAGTCGTGCGTTGGCGAAGCTGACGACCAGGATGCTGTTCGCTGTCGAAACTCCGATGCACATGATCGTTCCCATCAAAGCGGGCACGCTGATTGTGGTGTCAGAAACGAACAGGCTCCATGCGATTCCGCTAAGGCATCCCGGTAGGGCGCCGAGGATGATCAGCGGGTCCAGCCAAGACTGAAAATTGACAACCATTAACAGATAGACCAGCAAAATGGCGAACACTAGTCCGCCCAACAATCCGCGAAATGATTCTTCCATGCTTTCGATTTGGCCGCGCAGTGCCAGTTGGCTGCCGCGGGGTAAGTCGGCTTGTGTCTCCTCGATCAAGCGATGGAGATCAGTCGCGACGCCAGCGAGATCTCGGCGATCAACCGATGCGCTGATCTCGTAAACTGGCTGAACGTTGTAGTGACTGATTACTGCTTCGGTTTCGCCACGTCGCAAACCTGCGAAGTTGGTCAGCAGTTGTGTCTGTTCGGCGTCTTGTCCGAATAGCGGCGTGCGCAGTAGCGACTCGACATCATCGATTCGTCGCTGTGGGGTTTGGACCGCGACACGATAGTTGACGCGATTTTCGGGGCTGACCCAAAAGTTTGGCGAGATCTGAACACTCGAAGCCAGCGAGACAAGCAGGCTATCGGCAACTTGTCTCTGGTCGAGTTCTAGTTCCGATGCCAACGCCCGATCGACATCGATTTTCAATTCCGGCGCGTCGGTGATTTGCCGAAGTCGTACATCAACCATGCCGGGGATCGTTCGCACACGCTGCATGAGCTTTTTGGCGAGTTCGAAGTTTGCTTCGCGTTTGGTCCCGACGACCTGCAGATTAACGGCGGCTGGTTTGCCGAACGTCAAAATTTGGCCCACGATGTCGGCGGGCATGAAGTAAAACGTGCACTGTGGAAAGCGTTTGGGGAGCTCCTGTCGCAGCAAGCGGACATAGTCGTTCGTTGGTGCGTGAGATGGATTCAGCGAAACCAAAATCTCGCCGTCGGACACACTAACGGTGTCGTTGTCAATGTAGGCAATCGTCGTGAAAAACGGTGGTAGACCGAAGTTGTCCAGCACCAATTCGAGTTCGTCCTGAGGCACGATCTCGCGTATCACTGATTCAACTTGTCCAAAGATCACTTCGGTCTCTTCGATCCGTGTCCCCGCCGGGGCACGCACATGCAATCGAAATTGTCCCGCGTCCACTGATGGGAAAAAGTCTCTCCCGACAAGCGGCAAGAGAGCGAGCGATCCGACGATGATGCCGAGCAGGAGGACACACCAGCGACGTGGTTTGTTGAGCACCCTGTCCAGCTTTTCACCATAGTTTGCGGTGATCTTGTTAAAGATGCTCTCGAACGCTTGATGCCAGCGAGCAAGTTTGGGCCACCGGCTTGGACCATGTTCCGATTCCTGGCGAACGAGCATTAGCATCAACGTGGGGACCAAGGTTCTCGAAAGCAAATAGCTTGTCCCGAGCGCAAACACGACGGCCATGGCAAATGGTACGAATAAATACGACGCCGGCCCATCTAGAAACGCCACCGGGATGAACACGATGCAAATCGCAAGTGTCGATACGATCGCGGGTTGGGCAATTTCCCGTGCCCCGTCCAGGATCGCGCGTCGTATCGGGACTTTTTGCTGAAGGTGCCGATGGACGTTTTCGATTTCAACGGTGGCATCGTCGACCAGGATCCCGACCGCCAATGCCAGACCGCCGAGCGTCATGATGTTGATCGTTTCGCCAAGCATCCACAGCATCGATAAAGACGCCAAGATGGATAAAGGGATAGAGACAACCACGATCAGCGTACTGCGTAGTGATCCTAGGAAAACAAAGATCATCAACGCGGTCAGGCCAGCTGCGATTCCCGCCTCGTGCAAAACGCCTTCAATTGCCGATTCGACGAAAACGGACTGATCAAATAACAAGTCCATCTGTAGGTCGTCTGGCAGTTGGGCACGAATACGTGGCAACGCTTCACGAATGCCGCGTACGACCTCCAGCGTCGAAGCACCTTCGCCTTTGAGCACCGTCATCAAGACCGCGCGTTTTCCGTCTCGCCGGACGACGTTGGTTTGCACTTGAAAGCCACTATGGACAGTGGCAACATCACCCAAAAAAATGCGGGAACCGCTTTTCGTCTCAATCGGGATTTGTTCGAACGTTTCGATTAGCTCGGGGCTGCTATTCAAGCGAATGTTGAATTCGGTTTCGGCGATTTTGGCAGCACCGGCGGGGATGATCAGGTTTTGGGCGTTGACGGCACGGCTGATGTCGGCTGGTGAAAGTCCGCGGGCGTACAACGCATTCAGGTCCAGATCGACCATGATCTGCTTTGGCTTTCCGCCGTAGGGCTGTGGTACCCGAGCGCCAGGGATCGACCCGAAGCGTTGAATGATAAAGTTCGCCGCATAATCGGACAGTTCTTTTTCCGTCAACGTATCGCTGCTGACAGCGATTTGCACGATCGGTACACTCGTCGCACTGTATCGCACGATAAATGGCGGGTTGATTCCCGGTGGCATGTTCTTGAGCACCGTTTGGCAAGTCGCACTGACTTGCGCGATAGCGGCCCCAATATCGGCATCGGGTTGAAAGAAAATCCGAATCACACCGACGCCATTGAGCGATTGGCTTTCAATGTGCTCAATATCGTTGACCGAAGCCGACAAAACTCGCTCGTTGTTGAGCACAATACGCCGCTCGACATCCGATGCGGGCATGCCTTGGTAGGACCAAACCACCGTGACGACGGGCAAATCCACCTCCGGAAAAATGTCGGTCGGCATTTTCCAAATGCTGACACAGCCAAACACCAGGATCAAAATTGCCGCGACTAAAAACGTGTATGTCCGACGCAGCGCCAGTTCGACTATCCACATGGATTGTTTGATCGTTGATGTAAAGTGACCGTGTAGCTGTCGCCCAGGGCGACGGATCGGCCCTCGAAAGCGGACTCGATCGGTAATTAAAGATTATCGATAATCGATTGCAGGTCAAATCTTTTACGAACCACTATGCCCAAAAAATCCACCTCGCCGCTTGTCCGTGAACGCGTTTGCGACTCGATCCGCGACGCTTTGACCGACCGGATTCTCAACCGAACGTATCAGCCAGGCGATAAAATCACCGAGCTGGCGATTGCGAAAGAGTTTGGTACCAGCCAGGCGCCTGTCCGAGAGGCGTTGCGGGAACTGGAGTCCAGCGGATTGGTGCGAACCGAACGTTACAAGGGGACGCGTGTCCGTGAAGTCAGCGCGCGTGAATCGGCCGAGGCCTATCGGGTGCGTGCCAGTTTGGAATCGCTAGCGGCCGAAACGGCGCTCCCAGCGCTCTGTGGGCAATTGCCGGCGCTCCGCGAATGTGTGAAACGCATGGAGTCTGCGGCAAAGAATCGTCGCCCGGCGATCCAGGCCCAGCAAAACCACGCGTTCCATCGGTTGATCGTTGAAGCGTCGGCGAACTCGGTGCTCTTGCGGATTTGGGAGTCGCTGGCATTCGAAGCCCGGACACACTCCCGACTCAAGCAACGGCAGACCGATCCCCTGGACGACGCGAAATCTCACCACGCGATGATCGCGTCAATCGAAAACAGTGACGCGGTTGAGCTAGGGCGACTGCTTCGCGAGCATTCGAACTCGTTTGCGGAATCAATCGAAAGCGAACAGGAGGCTTGCGATTGAGCGGTTGCAGCGGCTGATCATCGCTGCCGCGGCGAGTGCCGAGTTCTTAGAAGCGTACCGAAACGAGTTCCGGTACGCTGTTGAAGATGGACGTTGTCAAGCAATCACATTTGAGCGATCTTGAGAAACGTCTGTTGATTCTCGCGGCGGTTAGAATTCGCCTTCGACGGTTTCGCCACTCGCCCGTGTTCCAAGGCTTCCCCAAAGCCCAAACGGACTTTGCGATCCTGGCGGCAAGTAGTTGTGGATCGTCACCTGAGCCGAGTTCGAATCGCCCGCTTCAATCGAATCCGTGATAAATCGAACGGCACCGTCGCCCATCAAGACATGAGCTCCGCCTTGGTGACGACTGCTGATCGAAGCCAGGTATTCTTCGTGATAGTTACCGTGGTGGCAAAGCTCGGTGTTGGGCGCCAGCATGGTGAAGAACGACGTATACAGAGCGTTGGCTGCCATCCATTTAGATCCACGGCGATCTTCGATCGAAGCAGTGATTGCTTGGGTCGAGCTCCAAAATTTGGGGCGTTGCTGATCGATCCCGGCTTTACAGCGAAGCAGACCGCCGACGTCCCATTGGGCAGCTGTGCGACCGCCCGCGTAGGCTGGCGTTGAACGGATATCGTTGTCGCCTAGGTCGGTGATGATTTCACCGCACATGATGGTGTTCGACAAACCGTCGAGGATGTCACGAAACTGCATCTTCTTACGATAGATAAACGCACCACGTGATGCCGCTTGGACGTACGTGATGTGAGTCACGTTGGACTGTCCTGCCTGGTTGACGTAGGACTCCGCATCGCGAGTCGCATGGTTTGCGTCGCCCCAGCAAGCGGCGTAGTTTGTACGCCCAAGGCTGGGAAGGCCTTTGCCCGGATCGCTAGGGCAGCGATACGTTGCAATATCAGTTACCCAGGGATCGTATGGATAGGCGGCAAGTTTCGCGACCGTGGTTGTCGGCAACGGTCCCATTGCCTGCCAAACCATGTCATCGTTGGTTACATAAGTATTGCTGATCGTGTCCCACAGCGCTTGCTGTTCGATATAGGGCGTGATCCCAACGAGGAAACTGAGTCGGTTGTAACTGTTACCGCCGCCGCCACGCGTCGCTTTCGGCGTGTCATAGAGAGCTCCGGAAAAGTTATAAGTTCCGGTGCCGTCGAGCGGCATGTTTTTGAAGGCAGAGTGATAGTTGTGAATTGCCAAGCCGATCTGCTTGAAATTATTGCTGCAGCTCATTCGTCGAGCTGCTTCCCGAGCCGCCTGGACCGCGGGAAGAAGCAATCCCACCAGAATACCGATGATCGCAATGACCACCAGCAACTCCACCAGGGTGAACCCGGCTGGAGTCCGTTGTTTTCGTGACATCAAAATAAACATCCCAATGAGAGACTGAGAAAATCAAAGCGAGCGCGACTTGAAGCGACGCAATCAGTCGGTGATGTCGGTCGAAGCTGCAGGATCAAGACCCAAGTCACCATGCTTGTCGGCATGAGCTTGCATCTCGTCTTGTGTCGCCACAACACCGGTTTCGTCGCCGCCACATCCGACGCTCAAAGTTAACAGTGCTAACACCAGGCAAGAAAAAACGTATCGCATCATCTGACGTATTTGATAAAGGAACAAAAAATCACCTATGGTCGCGATTTCGCCACCCTCCGCGTTTATAGTGGTCTTGTTCACTACACACACGTGAAAAGAACAAAAAACGATGAAAATGTAGAAACGAACAAATTTAAGATTCGTCAGCACATCGCAGCCATAGACACGCGTACAATAGCCGCCCGTTTCGCTTGCCTCTTGGTCTTGAGGTCAACTGACTTTTGAAGCCGAAGGTCTGGTCAGTTATCCGCTTGGGTAATCGGCGTTTTTAAGTTCCAACGTATCGCGTGATGTCGCAAGAACGCTGGTTTAGACAGTCGCGATTCTCCGCGTCCGAGCCTTTAGTAAACCAACGACGTTGTTCCATATCGCCATTGGAAATGACTGCTTCGTAGGGAACGGCACATCAGTGAGAGACGCCAGGAGCGGCGCTGTTGGCTGTCAGATCGGCGATGTCTTGACGAGGCGGGGCGCCAAATAGTCGGCGGTACTCTCGGCCAAACTGAGATGGGCTTTCATAGCCGACTCGGAATGCGGCTTCGGCGGCTTCGAGACCTTCGCTGAACATCAGCCTTCTCGCCTCTTGAAGTCGGAATCGCTTCTGGTACTGCAGCGGACTTAGCCCAGTCATTCTCTTGAAGTGTTGATGGAATGCTGATGGACTGAGGCCCACGTGGCTGGCCACACTCTCGACTTTAGCGGGTTCTGCAAAGTGTTCCTTCAGCCAAGAGATTGCACGAGCGATTCGCTGTGCAGGTCCTCCGGAAGCAGCTGTCTGTCGCAACCGGATGCCTTCGGGACCGCTAAGTAACCGATAAGTAATTTCGCGCAGAATAAGCGGGGCAAGCGATTCAATATCGTTTGGCGTATCCATCAACGCGAGTAAGCGTCTGATCGCATCCAGTAACGAATTCTCGACGGGGATCACGCCAATTCCGCGACTCGTCGACGTTCGCGCTGGAACCATTGCGCCTCCCGCGAGCAATTCCGCCACATCAACGGATTGGATTTCGATGCGAATCGCGAGACATGGATTTTTGGCAGAGGCCTCCACAACTCGGGTTGCGGCTGGCATATCGACGGACACCAACAAGGATTGAGCCGGGTCGTAACGAAAAGCCTCGCCTCCAACGACCACCTCTTTGGCACCCTGCAAGATGACACAAAGACTCGGCAAGTAAACCACTGCGTCATAGTCTGTGGGAGAAGAGGATCGGTAGATCGTTAATCTTGGGACAGACGTGTGGAGCTCACCATCCGCGGTAGCGTGGCGTTGGGCGATCTGTGCGATTTTTTTCAGCTCAGGTGACATCAAGTTCTCCTCCCTTTCGATGCCCCAAGCGTACGCTGCTCCGTATCGGCAGTCATGCCAAAAATGCAAATCGTGTAGGAATAGGCTAGTCGCGAGGACGAATAGGATACCGGTCAGTTCCGTAATCGGTATAGCATCTACAGGCAGGGGACACTCGCTGCAGCCTACATCACAACGGGGCGCCTACATCACAACGGGGCACGGTGTGGACCGCTTTACCAACGGAAAGGAACGAGATGAGAACCAAAATCACATTCAATCCCATCGGGCCGCGGGCGATCATCAGGGGCTTGCTTTCGCATGCAATTCGGTGCTCTGTCCTAGCCGCCGTCCTGGTCGCCATTCAATCCAATTCATCTCCCACCGGAGCCCAAGAAATGCTTAGCGGAGCAGACAACTTTTACAAAAGCGACGACGTAACTGCTCGGAAAGTTACTTTTAAGAATCAGTACCAAATGACGATTGCCGGGAACCTGATTGTTCCCAAGTCAGTCAATCCGGGAACAAAGAATCCCGCGATCATCGTTGGCCATCCGATGGGGGCTGTGAAGGAGCAAAGCGCCACCTTGTACGCGAATAAAATGGCGGAGCGGGGCTTTGTCACCCTGGCAGTGGATCTGTCGTTCTGGGGCGAAAGCGAAGGCATGGCTCGCAACGCCGTCGAACCGGCTATGTTTACCGAAACGTTTATGGCTGCCGTCGATTTTCTCGGCACACAATCATTCGTTGATCCGGAAAAGATCGGCGCGATCGGCGTGTGTGGAAGCGGAGGCTTTCTCATCAGCGCTGCCAAAATCGATCCCCGCCTGAAAGCGATCGCCACTGTGAGCATGTATGACATGGGAGCAGTCACACGCAACGGCTATGGCAAGTCGCGGACCGTGGAGCAACGCAAAGAGCTGCTGGCCAAAGCAGCACAGTTGCGGTACGAGGAATATACGACCGGCGAACAAGTTTTTCAGAACTACTTGCCATTCGACCTTCCCAAGGACGCTGACCCGGTAACTGCGATGTATCACGATTTCTACCGCACACCGCGCGGGCTGTATGTTCCCGAAGGCCGGACCGCAGAATTAACGCAGAACCGCACGCTCGCGGGCGATATCAAGTTCATGAATTTCTATCCATTCAATGACATCGAAACGATTTCGCCGCGGCCCCTGTTGTTCATCGCAGGTGACCAAGCTCATTCGAAGGAGTTCAGCGAGGATGCCTACGAACGTGCGTCGCAGCCAAAGGAGTTGTACTGGGTGGAGGGTGCAAATCACGTTGATCTCTATGACCGAGTGAACGTCATTCCGTTCGAAAAGTTGGAAACGTTCTTCAATGAGAATCTAAAGAATTAGGTCGAACCGGTAGTCGGCCGCAACTTCACTCAAGCAGCACCGCCCTTCCGCATTGTCGGTTACCGATTTGAAGGCGTGCTCTGTTGAAGCGGTCGATAGCCGAACGAAATGGTTTCTTTGCGACTTGATGAATGTGCTGCGGATTGTGTTGTTACAGGAGGTCGCGAATATCCGCATCTCGATGATCGACCCAGCCGCCAACCACACGGAGCGACTGGGCGCGATCAGTCTGAGCACATAGCGATTAACGATTACACGGTTGGCCCAGCCAATCAGCCCTGCTAGGTTTCAATCCCCATGGAAAATCTCGACAACATCTTTACAAGATTGCGATCTGGCGAACCTGTGCCGATGGACGACCCAGGTTTCAGCCAGGTTGCAGATGCGGTGAACCTTACGATTCGCAACTTGGCCAAACTCAACGGGGCTGCGGATACCGATCAGGTCCGGCGCTTCCTTGGGGAGCTTATTGGGCAACAAGTGGACGACAGCACGACTTTGTTTCCTCCTCTGCACACGAACTATGGGCGGAACATCAAGCTTGGAAGGAGCGTGTTCATCAATCACGCATGCTCGTTTCTCGACCTTGGCGGCATCACAATCGAAGATGGTGTCATGATTGGCCCCCGGGTCAACATCACATCGGAAGATCACCCGGTCGAGATAAAACTTCGGAAGACCTTGGTAACGCGTGAGGTCATTATCAAAAAGGACGCTTGGATTGGTGCGGGGGCGACGATTTTGCCGGGTGTCACGATTGGCGAGGGAGCGGTCGTGGCCGCAGGTGCCGTCGTCACCAAAGACGTGCTAGCTGGTACCGTTGTGGGCGGTGTACCCGCCAAACTTTTGAAGCAAATCGACGACTTTGACGCTGCCGAAGAGATGTGAGCACAGAGAAAGAATAGCGGGCCACGCCGACCACTAAGCCAATTGTGGAATTGGAGTTGGCCTGTCAGTCGGCGCTGAAAATTTCACGTCACCAAGACTCGCCCAAACGAAGTCAAGGTGGAGTAATCCGCAAAAAATTGAGGTGGTAGCGGCAAGGGCAATGCGCTTTGAACTTACAAGACTCGCACTCCGTTGCCGAAACACTATTCGCCGGTTTTGACACGTCGCAGCTCCAGCACGACGTCGGCTTCCGGCAGCTTGAACTCTTTCGGACGTGGCTTCCCCGTCCACTCCTTGTCCTTCCAGACACCGACGACACAGCAAACTTTCAATTTGTCGCCTTCAAGCTTGTAAATACCGAGAGCATCACCTCCCGTCGCCTTTGATTCGTTGGAGCGGTGATCCCAGATCTTTGGCTCCGTAGTCGGGTCGAGATCAAAGGTCCCAGCCCAGAGTTCCTGAGCGTTTGCGTCTAACGCCGCGTATGTTCGGTCTCTGCGGAAGACCAATCGCTTGGCATTCTTCGTGCTTCCGAGCGGTTGCACATCGACGATCTCCCAGCTTCCCGCGAAGTGTTCCAGCGACTGCTCGATGTCCTTCGACTTCGCGTTCTTCGTCGGTGACTCGTCCGCCATCGCCCTGGGAGAGACCGCTAGCACGACAAGGGCAAACATTAGAGACTTCATCGTATTCTCCTGGATTGGTTTGTGAAAAATTGGCATCATCGCAATCCTCCCGAAGCAAGGATTACTTCACCCGTTAGCCAAGCAGCATCTTCAGACGCAAGGAAAGCGACCACTCTGGCAATATCGGTGGGCGTTCCAATTCGACCCAGAGGAGTCATCGCAACCAGTTGTTTCTCCATCTCGCTACTCACGCCGTACAACCCTGCCGCTTTCGTGCCTTCACTGACCGTTACACCGGGATTGACGGAGTTAACCCGAATGTTTCTCGATGCTAACTCCTTGGCCAGTACGCCCGTTACAGCGTCGAGTCCTGCTTTCGTGGCGGAATAGATCGAGTAGCCAATGGGGTGTGAGCGTGAGGCTCCGGAGCCAATGTTGACGATGCTCCCGCCGTCCGCTCCGAAATGTTTGAGCGACTCCTGTGTCACCTGTAGTGGGCCCAATACATTGGTATTGAACTGGCGATGGAATTCCTCTTCGGTGAACGATTCGAGGGGTTGGGAGTGAAAGACCCCTGCGTTGTTCACGACGATGTTCAACGTGCCAAAGGCAGCTCGTGTTTCCGCAAACAGCCTTCGCACATCCGCTGCGTTTGATACGTCACCTTGAACTGCGATCCCTAGGCCACCAGCCTCTTGGATTTCACGTACTACGGTATCGGCACCAGTCTGGTCGGCGGCGTAATTGACGACCACCGCGGCGCCCTCTGCGGCGAGTTGCTTGGCGATTCCGGCACCAATCCCTTTTGATGCGCCGGTGACCACGGCAACCTTGTTCTTCAGTTTCGACATGTCTCAGGCTCATTCTGTTTAGCGTTCGGATTGCGATGAGAACCATCACTGATCTCAAAGACACAGAACAGGAATGCCTGTGACATTCTTGCTTCAACTTTTCTCAAAGTAGTCGCAGCGTTCGGCGAACGTCATCTCGTTTGAGCAGCCGCTGTAACCAGTCAATCTCATTTGCCGGTCGCAGGAAAGGATGTTCGCGAAAGAGGGCAGCGTGCTGCTGCTCGACCACATCATCGATTCCCCGAACCGTTTCGTCTGCCACATCGCGCACTCTCTCGAGATGCTGCTGCGAAAACATCAAATGCTGGAGATCGATATGGCCATCTTCGATGAACCCGCGAGTCTTCTTGGGGCAACGGCAGGGGTTGCTCGCGTTTACCAGTCCACACTGATCGTTCAGAAAGTTGTGTAAATCACGGCGGGCACGCGAAAGACATTGCCGAAAGTTGACCGCCGTCATCTCCAAGACTTCACCGCCCACTGCGTCAGTGACACCGAAGATCTCACCCAGCGTAAAAATCAGTCGTTGTTTCCGATCCAAGCAAAGCAGCATTCCCATCGTGCAACTGGTCTTGGCTTCCTCAACCAGGATTGGCAGTGCGACCGGGACCGTTTTAGGATCCGGCAAGTCCAAGTCCGGCGTGCGTTCGATTGCTGCTCCGTAATCGGAGAACGTCATTTCGTGAGTCTCGGCACCGCGTCGTTTCATGTTCAGAACATGATTGGCGGCGATGCGGTAGAGCCAAGTGCGAAACTTGCTTTCACCCTTGAACGTACTCAGCTTGGTAACGACTTTGACGAGTACTTCCTGCGTCACGACCTCAGCATCTTGCGGTGAGAAGACCATTCGTACGGCAACGTTATAAACCCACGCTTGGTGCCGTAGAATCAGTGTCTCAATCGCGTCGTAGTCGCCATTTTTCGCCTGTTCGACGAGATCGGCATCCGTGGCACCGTCCGGGGCACACTCTCTGAATGGGTTGTGCACGACAGAACTCCAGTGGCTAGGGGAGGTGAAAACGCAGCTTCCATCGCCCTTAGACATGTCTGCAAGGGAAGTGTGACAGATCTGGATAGAAAAAACGGCAATGCGAAGCCTGCTGCGAGAGCCATTCGAATCCAGATCCGTTTCGACATGCTTTTCGACTTGAAACTAGGGACGTTTGAGGCGATTGCAAAATGAGTGAACAAGCGTTTGGACGATGGCAATCGCTAGCGTTTGACCAAGAACGGGTAGTCGGTGTAGCCGAGAGCACCGGGGGCATAGTATGTCGCGACATCGGGCTCGTTGAGCGGTGCGTCATTTCGTAGCCGCGCGGGCAAATCGGGATTCGCGATGAACTTTTGGCCGAACACGATCGCATCGGCTTCACCGACACGTATCGCATTCGCCGCCGTCGCTTTTTCGTAGCCGCCATTGGCAAATAGCACGCCTTCAAATTCGGCTCGAATGCAAGGTGTCACGCGTGGCGCGTCCGCGTTGTAGAGTCGACCCGGTCGGATCGCTTCTGCGACATGCAGGTAGGCGAGCTGGAACCCACTGAGCATCTTCGCTGTCCGCGAATACAACGCAATGGGATCACTATTCGCCATCCCATTGCCACTCATGGTGGGACTTAAGCGAACGCCCGTGCGATCCGCCGACCACGTGTTGGTGACTGCCGCAACCACTTCGCGGAGAAAACGTAGTCGGTTTTCGATTGAGCCGCCGTATTCGTCGCTGCGTTGATTCGACGAATCTCGCAAAAACTGGTCGATCAGATATCCATTCGCACCGTGAATCTCGACTCCATCGAATCCCGCGTCCGTCTTGGTTATCTGCAGCCACAAACATCATGAAAATCCGCCGCGAGATGCGTTTCTGCAACTCATTCAAGAATGGAAAACGGAAATTCAGCAAGGTTTTGTACGGCAGCCTCGAAAGTAGGGAGCTGTGTAAGGGGAACTGAATTCGGCACCGCCATGCAACGATTCAACATGCGGCAGCTAGCGAGTGCGAATCAAAGAAAAGCAGCTCGCTGCAACTCGACTCGATTGGTTGGCTGTTTAGAAGTCAGGGCTAACGCAAGCCAGCGCACCGGCGCGGAGCGGGCCTGAAAGGCCGAAGGATCTTTGACAAGATCCACTACCTAAGAAGATGCGAGTGATACATCGCTAGAAAACCAGTCGGGGCGACAAGATTTGAACTTGCGACCTCTGCGTCCCGAACGCAGCGCTCTACCAGGCTGAGCCACGCCCCGATGGGTTTGTCGCGGGTGATGAAAGACACGCTTGCGACGGGTGCAATATAGTCGATCCGGTTGGCGGCGGGGAAGATGCGATTCGATTTGTTCTGGTGGTTTGTTTGGCGGCTAGAAGGTGCGAAGGTTTGGGGCGTTTTTCTTTCGGCGATGGTAGTAATGGTAGCCGGGGACGAAGAAGCACAGAGCGGCAATAATGCCGAACAGGAGATGCCCCCACTGCGGCGCGAGCGACATAAGAATCGCTGCGGTAAACAAGGCGATCGCTTGTAAGTAAAACCGACCCGTCAACATCCCTGCTTTGACCACAAACACCATCCCGCTGATCACGCCCAACAATGGGCTGAGTTTCAGCACAGGTAACCCGAGCAGGCTTTCGATCGGAAACAAACAGCCGATCGCGATCATGCTGCCGCCCCAGACGTGCGCGATCTGACGCTCGATAAACGTCACGGGGCCCATCCGTTGCCGTAGCTTCCAAAAGACACCGGCCCATGCGCCGAGTCCGATCGTCCACAGCCCCATGTAAATGACACGCGATTGCACGCCGAGGTATTCCAGTTGCCAGGTAAGGTAGCAGGCAACCAACAACACCAGTGAATGCCACATCCACAACACGCCCCAGTTTTCCAGCACGGCCGCGTGGTGTGTTTCTCGGAAGATCCGCGCGACGACTTGGTTGAAGTGGCCGCTTCGTGCCGAAACGACTTCGTCCGCCAGGAACGCATCGAGATCGTCGGCCAAGTCACCGGCGGTGGCGTAGCGCAGGTCGACGGGCTTTTGCAAACAACGCACGACCACCATTTCTAAGTCACGGTCGAGTCCCGGCCGCAGAGCTCGCGGCGGGCTGGGATCTTGCTCGATCACCAGCATCACCATTTCCACCGGCGTCTCGGCAACAAACGGTGGCCGGCCTGTCAGCGTGTAAAACAGGATCGCGCCGAGGCTGTAGATATCGGTTGCCGGGCCGAGTAGCTCACGTCGTCCGCCGGCCTGTTCGGGAGACATATAAGCTGGCGTCCCGACCAGCATGCCGCTGCGGGTCAGGTCAACGTCGGCACGAACTTCTTTGGCCAAGCCGAAGTCCGTCACCAAGACACTGCTGTCTTTGGAAAGCAGAATGTTGCTGGGTTTTAAATCGCGGTGCACGACGCCTTGGTCATGGGCAAACTGCACGGCACGCGCGATCCGCGAAACAAGCTCTGCGGCTTCACGTTGTGGCAGGGGCGCACGCGAAACTCGATCGGCGAGCGTTTCGCCGTCGATGTATTTCATGCTAAAGAACGGCCGGCCTTCGAAATCGCCGACGTCATAAACAGGCACGATGCCAGGATGCTCTAGTTTGGCTGTCGCGGCCGCTTCGGCAAGAAAACGCTGCAAGTCGGCGTCACTTCCCAAGCGACCACGCAAGATCATCTTGACGGCAACTTCGCGTTCAAGGCTAAGTTGACGGGCGCGAAACACGACGCCCATTCCGCCACGTCCGACCTCTTCAAGCAATTGGTAGTCGCCAATTGTTGTCGGAAGCTGCAGCCGCGCATAACGAGGTTGACCGTCGGCTTTGGGGGGGACCAGCTCGTCGGAGCTGACGCCGGCGGTGTCAGTGATCAAGACAGCGCCCCAGAGTTTACGAAGCTCGTCGGCGAGATCCGGGTGTTGCTGGCAGGTGGTGTCAAAGTCGACGGGTTCGCCACGGCAGATCGCGTCCGTCATCTCGCTGAGCAGGTCTGCTAAGCGTTGTTCGTCGCGTTCGGAAAGCACACTCACGGCGAAGACTCGGTATCGACTGAATCGCCGCCGGCGGAGCTGCTGCCGTTGTCGACCGACTGCAGGGTTTCGCGAAGGCGGCGGACGGCGCGGAGGTACCGCATGCTTGCCGCAGCGGCGTTGAGACCTAACGCTTCGGCGATTTCGAGGTTGGAGAGATGTTCATAGTGACGCATCACAATGATCTCTTGGTCCTGCTCGTTCATCTTGCCGATTGCTTCTTCGACCTTTTGCGCGATCTCGCGTTGTGTTGCAGCCGCGGCAGGCGTAAGGGCTGGGTCGCAAACCTGGATCGCCAATTCGAGCGTCGATTGATCTGGACTGGACGCAGCCGCAATCGGCTGTTCGCGATCCATGTTGCGTTTGGCGCTGACCCGGTGCCGTCGGTACGTGTCGATGATGCGGTCCCATGCGATTTGGCGAAGCCAGAGATGGAACGCCATCGAGGGATCGGAAAGGTATTTGTCCAGACGCCCGCTGGCCTCGACCATGACGTCCTGGACAACATCGCTGACGTCGACGCGTTGCTGGACTTTCCGGTCAAGACGCAGTTCGACCAATCGCCGAATCGGGGCGCGATGTTTTTCTAGCAGCTGATTCACCGCGTCGGCGTCGCCCTGTTTGGCGGCACCAAGCAGCGTTTCGGTTTGATCGTCACCGGCCCAAATCGACTTCGTCATTCAACCTCTCCTTGCGTCATCGTAGTGTAGCGAAAAGAGGTGAGTTTGGCGTGGTGGGGCACCCGAGATTGGTTGGGGGAAGGTTGAGACGCGGGGGCGGTTTGGAGGAACGGGATCGGTACGTGATCGCGTTGTGGGGAGATGGGGTGCGTGGGGAGTGGATTGCAAATTTGGGGAGTGGATTGCAAATTTGGGGAGTGGATTGCAAATTGCAAAATGAACATTGCAAATTGGTAATTGGGTGGTGGGGAAGCACCAATATCAATGCTCGAAAGACCTCGGCCTTGGATGCATTTCGTTTTAGGCGACGCCCCGGTGAGTTTCCTAGCCAGGTCCTTAGGGCCTGGTAAATCGTTGCCCTAGCACGTCGAGCCGGGCCAAAGACCCGCTTGTTGGTAGGAGTTCGATCACGTAACCGCTCGCTATCGCGAATGCGGCTGATGGGGGTGCGACGGTGTAGATCCGGTGGACCATTCGCCGGCGGTGACGGTCCATCGTATGCGCCGTCTGGGACGCACCAATTGACATTGAGGCTCGAAAGAGATCGGCCTTGGAGGCGTTTCGTTTTAGGGGCAACGCCCCGGCGAGTTTCCTAGCCAGGTCCGTAGGGCCTGGGAATTGGTCACCCCAGCATGTTGAGCCGGGCCTAAGGCCCGCCTAGTTGTTGATGGGAATTCTGAGCACACAACCGCTCGCTATCGCGAATGCGGCTGATGGGAGGCTCGGCATGCAATCGCTTGCGATTGCGGGCGGTGTTGGATCGCGTGGGGAACTGCCGGCTTTGGTCTAAACCATCGGTTATTTGACGGGATGAAGGACGATGTTTTTGAATCGCATGACCATCGGGTCGCCGACGTGAAGCTGAAACGCGATGACGCCGCTGGTGGCAGCTTTTTCGGATTGGTTGTCGATCACTTCGGCAGTCATCGTGCCGTTGATGAAGTGTTGCAAGTGATTGCCTTTGGCAACGACGCGGTAGTCGTTCCATTTTCCGGGATGGATGCCATTGCCAAGTTTCGCGCCGTTAGCAAATTCCTTGACTTCCTTTTTGCCGTCAGCACCGATTGTGACTGACTGGCCACGCTCGGCGAGGATGCCGCGTCCTTGTTCTTCGTAGAGGATACCGGCGTAGCGATTGCCAAAATCGATGTCGGCTTGGTAACCGCCCACCACAAAGTTGTCTTGATCCAACACTTTGCTGCGGTACTGAATGCCGCTGTTGGTGTTTTCGATTTTGAACTGTAGCGTCAGCTCGAAGTCAGCGGGTTGATGATCGGTATAGATCAAAAACGTATTTCGCTTGAGCGGATTCTCGGCAACCGTGCGACCGACGAGTTCGCCGTCTTCAACGGACCAGAGATCTTCGCGTCCTGACCAACCGGAGAGGTCTTTGCCATTGAACATGTTGACCGCTTCAGTCAACTCGTGTGACTTGGCGTCAACGGTGCTCTCGTCTTGAGCTTGGACGGCGGTTGCGGCGAGGCCACAGCATAGGAGCGCGGCGGAGATTGAACGGAGGTAGCGCATGTCGAGTTCGCGGTGATTGGTGGGGAAAGGAATCACTTCGTGCCGCGGGAATGTCCTCACGCGGCACCGATTCGCAATTGTAGCCAACCTGTGCGGGCAAGTTGGCTACGCCCGCACCAATCACCGAGAGAATCTCGAACAGGCTTACTTGGCCTTTGACGACACGTACTCGAGGTTGGTGAGGCTGAATTTTTGTGGGCCGGTACAGTCGATTGACGAGGTGTTGCAAACGCGACACAAAAATGCCGGGGCAACGACATCATTCAGCGAGATCATCGCATATTCGAAGTCGGCGGACTTGGAGGCGAGAAAGGAAAGTCCGCCTTCGCTGACGTCGCGGGTGATCGCGAAGTACGACTCGCCGCGGGGAGCAAAATCGTCGTCGAGAGGTTGGACGGTGATTTCCAGTGATTGGGGCATCCGCACCGAACGACGCCGTTCCAACGGCGGTTCTGGGACCGGGATCGGCGGTGCGACGGGATGGACGGTCGCATGGATGGGGCGACGATGAGCGTGGCGATTCTCGGCGGAGGCTGGTGTCATACTCGCAAGGTGGGCAACAAGCAGTGGGCGAACGCGGATCGATCAGCCAAGTCAGCCGATCTGTGATCCGATTGATAATGGAACGACCAACCGTAACTTGCAGCTAAGGCGCGGGCCAACCGACTGACGGAAGGCCCTCAACGAGAATCGTTGCTGGTTGATTTGATGCCGGGCGTCGTTTTGGAAAGCGTGTGCTGTTGCAGGAGCATCGGTTGTCGCTGGTTTGCGCCAGTGATGGGGAGTCGGGGGCGAAGCCATTGACGGAAACAGCACGCTATCGCGAATCAGTTGATGATCCGAACACTGTGCACACACAACCGCACGCTATCGCAGTTGCGGCTGATGGGGGCTCGGGCATGTAACCGCTCGCTATGGCGATTGCGGCTGATGGGAGTCGCGGCGGTGGTGGATCCGGTGGACCATTCGTCGACGGTGACGGTTCATCGTATGCGCCGTATGGGACGCACCAATCAACGTCGATGCTCGCAAGAGCTCCGCCTTGGAGGCGTTTCGTGTTAGGGGCAACGCCCCGGCGAGTTTCCTAGCCAGGTCCGTAGGGCCTGGGAATTGGTCACCCGAGCATGTTGAGCCGGGCCTAGGGCCCGGCCTGGTTGTTGATAGGAGTTTGACCACGTAACCGCTCGCTATCGCGAATGCGGCTGATGGGAAATCTGAGCATGAAACCGCACGCTATCGCGGTTGCGGCTGATGGGAGTCGCGGCGGTGGTAGATCTGGTGGACCATTTGTTGGCGGTGACGCTCCATCGTAAGCGCCGTATGGGACGCACCAATCAACATTGATGCTCGAATGAGCTCCGCCTTGGAGGCGTTTCGTTTTAGGGGCAACGCCCCGGCGAGTTTCCTAGCCAGGTCCGTAGGGCCTGGGAATTGGTCACCCGAGCATGTTGAGCCGGGCCTAAGGCCCGGCCTGGTTGTTGATGGGAATTCTGACCACGTAACCGCTCGCTATCGCGAATGCGGCTGATGGGGGCTCGGGCATGTAACCGCTCGCTATCGCGATTGCGGCTGATGGGAATTCGGGTATGTAACCGCACGCTATCGCGGTTGCGGCTGATGGGGTGACTAAGCGTGTTTGGCTTCTTCGCTGGCGATCATTTGGGACAGGATGTCTTTTAGCGAGACACGAATCTCCCAGTCGGGATAGTCGCGTCGTAGTTTGCTAAGGTCGCTGATGTAGCAGATGTGGTCGCCTTTGCGGTTTTCGTCACCAAGCGTGAAGTTGACTTTGTGGCCACCGATTTCTTCAATCATCGAGATACATTCCAGCACGCTGGCCGCGTTGTCGCGACCGCCACCAATGTTGTAAACCTCGCCCGGTCGTGGGTTGCGTGAGAACGCTTCAAATGCTTTCACGACATCGCTGCACTCGATCTGGTCGCGAACCTGTTTGCCTTTGTACCCAAAGATCGTGTAGGGTTTTCCGGTGACGGCGACATGCACCAAGTAGCTCAAGAATCCATGCAACTCGACACCACTGTGACTGGCCCCAGTCAGGCAACCGCCCCGGAAGATACCCGTTTTGAGTCCGAAGTACTTTCCATATTCTTGAGCCAAGACGTCAGCCGCAGTCTTGCTGGCGCCAAAGAGCGAGTGCATCGTTTGGTCGATTCGGCAGTTTTCGTCGATGCCACCAAAGTCTTCTTCGCGGGCGTATTCCCAGCGAGTATCGAGCTCGGTTAGCGGGACTTCGTTGGGGGCGTCCCCGTAAACCTTGTTCGTACTCATGTGGCAGAACACCGCTTCGGGGGCGTGCTGCCGAGTCGCTTCAAGGAGATTCAACGTTCCGTTCGCGTTGACTTCGAAGTCGAGGAACGGGATCGCCGCTGCGCGATCATGTGAGGGTTGTGCGGCACAGTGAATGATCAGATCCGGCGTCTCATTTTTGAAGAGATCCAAGATCGCCTCGCGGTCACGGATATCGATCGATACGGTGCGAAAATTCTTTGTTTCCGATTCGAGCTGCGTTTGATTCCAGCGGGTGCTGCCGTCAGGGCCAAAAAAGGTTGCCCGCATGTCGTTGTCGATTCCGATGACCTCCGCACCGGCGGCATCCCAGTGTCGAACGGCGGCAGATCCAATCAGTCCACTTGATCCGGTGACAATAACGCGCATGCTGATTTTCTTGTTTATCGGAAGATTCAAATTTGATGGGGCGTTTGATCGCCGAAAGCTGAGTTGACGCCGGGCAATATTAATGCAGCGACCTTATGCTAGGCGTATTGTATTCGGCGTCGACGGAACGGCTATCGGCCCGTTCGGGTAGAGTCATTGATTCATTTGGAGCGGCAAATTGCCATGAGCGGTAACCTGTCAAATTCGTTGGAAACGGTCATCATCGGCGCCGGATTGTCCGGATTGGCGTGCGCCCAAACGCTGTGTTCGGCGGGACGGACCGCCCTTGTTCTCGAAGCCAGCGACAGAGTGGGGGGGCGAGTACGGACCGATCGCGTTGATGGCCTGGCCTTGGACCATGGCTTTCAAGTCTTGTTGACGGCTTATCCGGCCTGCGAAAAATTGTTGGACTATGACGCGTTGCGTCTGCGGCCCTTCCGTCCCGGCGCGTTGGTTCGAAAAGGCGGGCGTTTTGTGCCCTTGGCCGACCCCTGGAGACAGCCAGCCAAAGCAATCGCTTGCGCGACGTCGCCAGTTGGCACGCTGGGTGATAAGTTGCGTGTCGGCAAGCTTCGTTCGGATTGTCGACGCGGGACGTTGGATGGCGTCTATTCGCGGACCAACGAATCGACGAAGAGCCGGCTGGAATCGGCCGGACTCAGTGATCCATTCATCGACGAGTTCTTTCGCCCGTTTCTTGGCGGAGTGTTCTTGGACGAATCGTTGGAGACGAGCCGCCGGATGTTTGACTTCGTGTTCCGGATGTTTGCCAGCGGCCAAATTGCGGTTCCCGCGGACGGGATGGCTGCGATTCCCCGGCAGCTCGTCGAGACGTTGCCACGCGGTACGATCCAGTTCAACACAACGGTTCGTTCGATCGAACATCACGAAATCGGCAGCCGTTTGACGTTGTCTGATGGGCAAACGATCGAAGCAAAGCAGGTGGTCGTGGCGACCGAAAGCGATGCGGCAGCACGTCTGCTGGGAATCGAGAAGCTGAAAACCGATTGGAACGAAGCGTTGACGATGTATTTTCGGGCACCCAAGTCCCCCGAAAACAGTCGCATGTTGATGTTGCGGGGTGACGAAACGGGACCGATTCAAACGATGACCGTGATCAGCGACATCGCACCAGAATACGCACCCAATGACACGACGCTGATTTCGGTGAGCGTATCGGCTGACCAGATGGCTCAAGACTGTGAACGATTGTCGGATTTGGTGTTGAAGCAGGCAACGTCGTGGTTTGGAGACCAAGTTGGTCAATGGGAATTCGTCCGCTCCTACCGGATCCCCTATGCTTTGCCGCGTCTTGACTTGCAGACAGTGGTCAAAACGGTTCGAGCCAGTGAAATCGATGGTGGATGTCCGGATCACGTCTATGTTTGTGGCGATCACAGAGAAACCCCCAGCATCAATGGAGCGTTGAGCAGTGGAATGCGAGTTGCAGCACGTTTGTTGACGACTCGTTTGCTGGGAGCGATTTAGCGGCGTGTTGATGTTGCTGCTCGCAAAGTTTGCGGAGCATGCAGTTTGAGCAATAACACGCTGCCAGCCGTTGGCAATCGGTCGTGATTGAGATAGATAGACAGCATCGATGTTCAACCAACGGAAATACTGATTTCATGCAACCACAAACACAATCTTCAACGGCAACGTGGATCGACGATATCCACCAACTTGTTGATGAACATCGGCAGGAATGGATCGACCTACGCCGGCACTTGCACCAGCATCCTGAGCTATCGGGCGAAGAGACGCTGACAACCAACGAGCTGAAAGCACGTCTTGGCGCGCTGAATCTGCCGTTGAAGTTAGCTGGCGATGGGCGTGGCCTGACGGCGGATTTGGTGACGGATGTCAGCTTGGCGGACTCGCCAAGGTTGGCAATTCGCGGCGATATCGACGCGTTGCCGATTCAGGATGAAAAGACGGTCGCGTATCGCAGCTGTAAACCTGGCGTGATGCATGCTTGTGGTCACGATGTCCATGCGACGGTTGTTGTGGGCGCAATGCAAGTGCTCAAGAAAATGGAGCAGGCGGGCAAGCTGCCATGGCCGATCGCGGTGCGTGCGGTTCTGCAACCGGCAGAGGAGACATCGGAAGGCGCCCTGCACATGATTCACCACGGCGCGTTACGTGATGTGGACGCGATCATTGCCTTGCACGTTGATCCGACGCGGCAGGTTGGCTGTATCGGGATCCGGAATGACGCGTTGACGGCTGCTTGCGACACATTCGAAATCACGGTGGTTGGACGCGGCGGCCATGGTGCAAGGCCTCACCTGGCGATTGATCCGATCGAAGCCTGTGTCGCTTGGATTGATTCGCTCTATCGTCGGATGAATCGATCGATCGATCCGCATCAAACGGTGGTTGTTTCCGTCGGGATGATTCAGGCAGGGCATAGTTCGAACGTCATCCCCGATACTGCGTATGCGTCCGGAACTCTGCGGACGTTGCACCCTTCCGCACGACGCCGAGCGTTGGAAGTGATCGATTCGATCAGCGAGGCAGTGAAGCAACAATTCGGTTGCGAAATCAAAATCGCGTGGGGCACGTCGGCACCGGCGGTTTTCAATGATCGGAAGTTAGTCGCGCTCATTCACGATTCGATCGTCGAAATGCTTGATCCCGCCGCGGTTGATTGGATCGAAACACCAAGCATGGGCAGCGAAGACTTTTCGTACTATCTTGAACATGTTCCCGGTGCGATGTTCCGGTTGGGAGTGTCGGGATCGCAAGTCGGTTCGTCACCACTGCACACCGGTGGTTTCGACATTGACGAACAGGCAATCGCGCACGGCATTCAGCTATTTGCAGCGACCGCCATTCGATACTTCGACCCGGCGCTGCGAGTTTAACGCGATTTGAGCCTAAACGCTCTGCGGGAGTTTGCTGGGCGTTGTTGATCAGTCCGGTTGATTGGGGGGGCTTGGCCTGTTGAAATAGGTTGGTGCGTGGCTTGGGCGGACCGACAGGTTTCAAAAAGACGGGTGTGAGTCAGGGATGGGCAAAAACATTGTCGTTTGTTGCGATGGAACTGGGAACGAGTTCGAAATCGACCAGACCAATGTCCTGCGTTTGCATTATGCATTGCAGACGAATGAAGATCAGGTTGCGTTCTATTCGCCCGGCGTCGGGACGTTCAGTCCGTCGATGGCGCTGACCCGACCCGGTCAGGCTTTCAGCCGAACCTTGGGCCTTGCTTTTGGTGCTGGCTATCGGCAAACGATTGAGCATGCCTATTGGTTCATCGTCCAGCATTTTGTGCCCGGCGACCGGATCTATCTGTTTGGATTTAGCAGAGGTGCTTACACCGCAAGGATCATCGCCGCGCTGTTGCATGGCGTAGGGATTCTGTGGCACGGCAATCGCCACATGGTGCCGTATGCATTGAACGAGATCGAGGCACGGCGCAACAAACGGATCGACTTCGAACGTTTGACTCGATTTCGCAAACAGTTCTCGCGGCCGTTACCCGAAAAGCCATTTATCTTTCTGGGCCTGTGGGACACCGTGTCCTCAATATCCTGGGCGTATGACTACCTTCGCTACGCTTATTCGGCCAACAATCCAAGCGTGAGTGTGGTTCGCCATGCGGTTGCAATTGACGAGTACCGTGCGTTCTTTACACAGAATCTGTTCACCCGACGCGACGACCAGGATTTCAAGGAGGTCTGGTTCGCAGGTTCACACTCCGACGTCGGCGGTGGCTATCCGGAATCGCATAGCGGGCTGGCAAAGATCACGATGAAGTGGATGGTGATGCAGGCGTTTCAAGCGGGCGTCGTATTTGACCCTGATCGCGTACAATCCCTGCTTGCCGGTTCGCAGGTCGAGATCGATGGAGACGAGATCCATCCCTCGCTGACGTGGCGATGGTGGCTGGCCGAATTGTTTCCCAAGCAAACGTTTGGGATGAGAATCCCAAGGCCTCACCTGGCAAGACGCCGTCGTGTTTTGGCTCGGTCGAGCGGAAAACGCGAGCCTCAACGCCCGCTGATCCACGAGACCGCAGTGCGTCGGTATGAAGACCGGACGCAAAAGTATCGCCCCCGAAATTGGCCGCGGGAGTTTGACGTTGAACCGGAGATCGAACGCCGGGACGAGATCAATCGGGACGCGGTCTGATCAGAACAGGCGGTTGTATCCGTTGAGCGCCGCAACTCGATACGCTTCGGCCATCGTCGGGTAATTGAAGGTCGTTTCGAAGAAGTATTCCAGATTCAGGTCTTGCGAATCCATCACGGCTTGGCCGATGTGAATGATTTCCGAAGCGTTCGCACCGAAGCAATGGACGCCGAGAACTTTCAGCGTTTCGCGGTGGAACAAAATCTTCAGCATTCCCACCGTAGTGTTCATGATCTGGGCGCGAGCCAAGCTTTTGAATTGAGCTTGGCCGACTTCATAAGGCACACACGCTTCGGTCAGCTGGCGTTCGGTTTTTCCGACGGAGCTGATTTCGGGGCTGGTGTAGATACCGGTTGGAATATCGTCCAGCCGAAGGTTGCCGTCTTTGCGCTCGAGCAGGTGCATCGCGGCGGCGCGACCTTGTGTATAGGCGGCGCTGGCAAGCGACGGATAGCCAATCACATCGCCGACCGCATAGATGTGATCGCGCACGGTTTGGAACTGTTGGTCGACTTCCAGTTGTCCGCGTTTGTTGACTTCCAGGCCTACGTTTTCCAGGCCGAGATCTTCGGTGTTGCCGCTGCGTCCGTTGGCCCACAACAACACATCCGATTTCAGTCGTTTGCCGCTCTTGAGGTGCAGGATGACACCGTCGTCAACGCCTTCGATGCGATCGACGACTTCGTCATGACGGATCACAACGCCTTGATCACGCAAATGATAAGCCAGTGCGTCGACGATTTCATCATCGAGGAATTCCAGCAAGCGGCTCCGCGTGTTGACCAAGTTGACCTTCACACCCATGTTGCGAAACATCGATGCGTATTCGGTGCCCACGACGCCGGCACCATAGATCGTGATGGTTCCGGGTTTTTCGGCCAGTTCCAGGATCGTGTCGCTATCGCGAATGCAGGGATGGTTGAAATCGACATTTGGCGGATGGTAGGGGCGTGCGCCGGTCGCGATGACGAATGTTTTGGCCCGGATCGTCTCGCCGTCTTCGAGCATGACGGTGTGGTCATCGACGAATCGTGCGTGACCGAAACGGATCGGAACGTTGTTGCGATCGTAAAACGATTGCCGCATTGCGACTTGTTTGGAGATGATTTCGGCCGTTCCACGACGCAGTTGTTCCATCGTGGGGCTGGCGTTGATCCCCATTTCGCGGAACACGGGATTTTTCAACACGTTCATTGTGTTGGTGATCGTGTACCGCAGCGCTTTGCTGGGGATGGTTCCCCAGTGGGTGCACCCGCCACCGATCTGTCGATAGCGTTCGGCGATCCCAACGCGCAAACCGCCTTTTCCGGCCTGCATCGCGGCGCCTTCACCACCGGGTCCCGTGCCGATGACAAATAGGTCAAAATCAAAGTCCGAATCGCTCATTTCAATTCAGTCGGTTTTAAAAAGTACTCGTGTGCGTAGGCTTGTTTTACGATGTTGATCGCCTGTGTCCAATCCGACGTGACGTTCGCCAAAGTCGATCAAAACGTTGAGCGTGTTTGTCAGTGGCTTGAGCAAGCCGGTCAGATCGACAGGGGGGCCGAAGCGGAATCTGGTTTGGTCGTCTTTCCCGAGTGCATGTTATCTGGATATGTGTTTGATAACAGGGAAGCCGCCTTCGAATCCGCGATTGAGATTCACGATCTCCGATTCAGTGCCATTGCGGACGTTTGTCGGCAGAATCAACTGTTGGCAGTCATCGGGTTCGTCGAGCGGCAACATGACCAGATTTACAATGCTTGCGCATTAGTCGGTGGTGGAGGTGTGCTTGGGACGTATCGCAAAGTCCACCTACCTCACTTGGGCATCGATCGCTTTACCGACCGTGGGACACAGCCGTTCGAACCAATTGAGGTTCCCGGGGCGACTCCATTCCAGATTGGAATGGCGATCTGCTATGACGGGTCGTTCTCCGAGCCGATCCGATGTTTGTCGCTTAGCGGTGCAGACATTGTCGTTTTGCCGACCAATTGGCCTGTCGAAGGTTGCCAAGTGGCGGATATCGTCCCCCGCGCACGCAGCCACGAAAACCACATTTATTTTGCCGCGGCCAATCGTGTGGGAAGCGAAAACGGAACCACCTTCGCCGGTCGAAGTTCGATCTGTGGCCCGGACGGCATGGTGCTCGCACAAAATCCGGGGAGCGATGAAGGATTGATCTGGGCAGACGTCGACATCACGCAGTCACGCAAGAAACGTATCGAACGTGTTCCCGGCGAACATGTGATCGATCGATTCGCAGATCGGCAACCACAGTTTTATGGCAAGATCGGACAGCCCGTTGAATGAGCTGCCCTTTGAAGTCGATCTATCGCGATGTCAGTTCACATCAAATGAGACAGGCAGTACGCCATAGAGTCCTCGAGTGAAGACCTGCTCGATCCAGTTGTCCAAACGTACGATGGGGCGAGCAGGAACTATGACCACGTCGCCATCACGGAGCCAGATCTCATCTGTTGGCGTGGGGCGTTTTCCATAGATCGCACCTTGCAAGTCCAGCATTGTCGACACCAGACGCCAGTCCTCTGCACGGCGTAGCACGACGACCTGACGCATGTTTCCGTCGGGTGTGTTACCGCCGGCCTGCGCGATCGCGCTGAGGACCGTTGTTGGAGTCGTCAATTGAATCCGTGAAGGCGAAGCGACATTGCCGAGGACGTAGACGAAGTGTGGAGCTTGTTGCGTCAAGATTGGTTCGGCTTCTAAACCGATCACAATCTCCTGGTATCGCAAGTTGATCTCTTTCTTTAGTTCTGGCAGCGAGAAGCCTTGGACACAGATGCCACCGATTCCAGGCAAGCGAATCTTGCCATCGGGCATCACCGTGACGGTCAACGCTTGCTGTTGCAAGCCACTTGCACCACCAACCGCATTGCGAATGTCTTCGGCAAGTTTGTTGACAACTACCGGGGTCACGTCGATCGACGGTTCGTCGTAGAGCTTTTTATATTTTTCTTCCAGCACTTCGCGGAGTTGGCTGACGGTCATACCCGCTGCATGCACTTGGCCTAGCAAACGCACGGTGATCGTGCCGTCGGGTTGGATCACCAAGCCGCGATCGAGCGTGCCACGTTGGAGGTCTTGGTCGGCAACCGATTCGATCAGCACTTGATCGCCCGGCGCCAGACGGTATTCGCCTTGGTTTTGTCGACGCGTGATTAGGTAAAAAACCTGTAATTGATCACCGGGACGCAAGCGATAGACGCCGAGGTGCGCGTAGCGCGATGGTCCAGCATATCCGCCAGGTCCATACGCACCAAAGTCCATCGGCCGCATGTCTTTCCAGCGAGCTTCGGCACCACATTGGTCGGCGCAGTCGACCCCTGACATGCATTTGGGGCACCCCGACGGGCAGGGATAGCCACCGGGAACGTTGCGGCAACCGCATTGGGGTTCGCGTTCGAGGTGTCGCTCGATTGTTGGTGAGTCCAAGGGGTTGGCTACCAACGTATCCGTCGGATTCTGTGCCGCCCCGCTGATCGCAACGACAGAAAACAGCAGTCCCAGCGTGACGCGGAATAGACGCCGGATCACGAGTTGGCAGACATCGCGTGAACCGAGACTGGACCGTTGAAAAACAAAAGCTGGCAATTTATCGGTCGTTGCTGGATTTGAAAGTTGCATGATCGCTGTCCCGATCGCGATGTTTCGAAAGGGGAGGTTGAATGGTCTCGGTGAAGCATTGTCGTTGCGGCTACCAGAACCGCATTTTTGACATCAGCCGCTTCACTGGGGAGCTTGCCGGAACTTGTTGTGCATTCGACTGTGTGGCAGGCTGTGGAGCCGCAGTGCTTGGGCGACGGAAACCGGCAAGATTCGCGGGCGTGCCCGGGGCGGATGGGGCACTGGCCGGATGAATGCTGGCCGGATAAATACTGGCCGGCAGTGTGTTAGTTGAAAGGTCGGCAGGATGGTTGTTTGGTGCGAACGTGCCTGTTGCTGAAGTCGGCTGCGAAGCAGCAGTCCATTGTGGCTGAACAACATTCAGCGGTGGCGAGATCGCGGCGAATTCCTGCGGCGAGAGCTCCACAACCGTCGTCGAGTCTGCGGAAGAGACTGCAGAGCCGTCCGTCGTTTGCAAGCGAGACGTAAGACGCGTTGCGGCGTCGTGTTCGCCATTTCTTTCGAGCACATTAGCAAGAACACGAACAACGTCTTCGTTGGGGGCTAACTCCATCGCCAACTGAAGTGTGAACGCGGCTTCGCGATCCAACCCCATATCGGCAAGCTGCATCCCAAGACGCCCTGCCAACGAGCTGTTGTCGGGTTGTCCTTGAAGTGCCGCGCGGCGAAAGCAGAGGGCTGTTTCTTCGGGGAGTCGGTCTTGCTGATTCCGGCCAAGTTCAATCGCGGCTAGCAGGTCCATCGTTTGTGCCGCGACAACGTTGACTTCGGCCAGTTCGGCGAGTCTTGCGCGTGCGAAGTCCAAGTATGCATCAGCGGCTTCGGTCGATGACATTCCGCCAGTGAATAGCTGCGATCCGTGTGCCGTTCGATGCGAAGCAGCGATCGCGTCGAGACGTTCTTGATCAATGGAAGCTCCACCCGAGAGAAACTCACGAGCCTCGTCGATAGCGGTTCGCGCAGATCGAAGTGTTTCCGAAGCGGACTCGAGTTTGTTGCCAGAATTGCGATCTTGGCTAGCGATGTCGATGCCGGTCGCCATCAGTTCAAGTGCTTTCCACGCAGATGCTTCCGCTGACGACCAGGCACCAACCCGGTATTCTCGAAACGCGTCTTCGAGGTGCTGCTCGCTACGTTCACGGCATGAATCGGTCGTGACGGATTGCAACCAACGCGTACCGGGTGTTGCGCGGTGTTGCTGTTTCTCACGCCGTAGCTGGGCCAAGCGTTTCGCGGCGATTTCGATCGGCGTGACCGTGACGTCAGGGTGCAAAGCCGAAAGTGGTGCTCTGACGTGATCGGATTCGACAAACAGGTTTGTCTCGGGGGGCTGCAGGGCATCAAGGCTGCTGGTTGCGACAACCGGATGAACGACTGCAATGGGTTGTGGCGTTGCGATCGGCAGTCCCATGACCGCGTCGCGAGATTCGGTAGTTGCAGGGCCAGCGGGTTTGGGCAAGCGACGTGGAATCAGTGATTGACCGGACGCGGGCCGCGTTGCCTCGGCTTCGCGGTCGGCCGAAGAAGTCGACTTAGAGATCGGCTGGAGGTAGTACGACTTTTGAATTTGCCCGTCTGCCCAAGCAGCCGGCGCGCAGGACACCGCCAACGACAGTAATAGTAACTGTCGACTGTTAAGCGAACTCCGATTTCGCTTTCTACACTTCATAGCATCCAGGTCCTGACAAAGGTTGAGGTCGAGTTCGAAGTGTGCCAGGTCGGTGTTTGAAACCGTCCCAGGGAGATGCACTCTTCAAGGTCTCGAGTGTTCGCGTCGTACCGATCGCGCAGGTGAACCGTGCAATGGTCCCGTCGTGTTGATCGGACGGGTTGGGACGGTCATGGGCATAAAACCGATGATGCGACCGGTTCGAGAACTGATTCGATCGATCGATCCGCTACAACCGGCAAGGTTTGACTGGGATGATTTGCTAGCAAGCAAAAGAAGAGGGGATGTCCCCATTGCCCGGGGCATTACAAGTGCGGCATCTGGCGTCGGGTAGCCCTCGCAAAGCCGCTTGGCTGAGTTTGGATCGACGTCGGGGTTAGATAGGCGTTGGGCGACCGTAAAAGTAGCCTTGTCCCAGATCGAAGCCGAGTTCCACACAGGTCTGTGCTTCGGTGGCTGTTTCGATACCCTCGGCGAGTGCTTTGATTTCCAGATCACGTACCATTTTGACGAGCGTTTCCAGCATTTGGTGGCGTGCCGCGTCGGCGTGATCAATACCGTGAATCAGACTGATGTCGAACTTGACGTAGTCGGGACGTGATTCGATCAGTTCGGCGAGCCGGGCTTGCCCGGATCCAAAGTCATCGAAGGCCAGTTCGATGTCCAACTCGGTGACAGCAGCGGACAGTTCACGCATGACTTTGCGATTGGTCACGCTGGCTTCGTGGATCTCCAAAACAAGATCTGTGTTATCGGAGATCTGGCGAACTTTGACGAGCGAGTCAATTAACTGTGCCGCGTTCTCCATCTCTTTCGGGTGCGTGTTGACGAACAGTTTTGGGCGTGGCGGGAGGTCACGTCCGACGCGGATGCCTTCCCAGCGTAGAAGTTGACTAAGTTCGACTTCGAGGTTCAGTTGGCTGGCTGCGTTAAACATGGCCGCAACTGATTCCAATCCGAAGACGCTTCCACGGCCAAGGATTTCATGTCCGACGACATGAGTACTGTTGATTTCGACGATGACCTGAAAGTGGGGGCGGACGAGTTTTTCGCTCATCATTCGATCGAACTGAACGAGGGCGAGTGCCTCGTCGCAAACGTTTCGCGCGATCGTCCCGGTTGCCTGGCCGGTTGGCGATTGTCGCAGTACACGGAACGGAGCTTCGGCAAAGTGGATCAGGTCTTCTTCGTCGACTGCAACTTCGCCGGTGATACGTTCGCCGTTGACGTAGGTACCATTCGTGCTGCCTAGGTCACGCAGGTACAAGACACCACTGCGCAGAGACAGGACAGCGTGTTTGCCGCTGACAGTATTGAACTGAAGTTTCAGCGAACAACCGGGTTTGCGACCGACTGTAAATTCAGCTTCGTCGATAGGCAGATGCCGCAACGTATCTCGCGCTTCGAGTGCTCCCGACAAAAACCAAACATCACCGCCAGCGGCAGTTCCTTGGTTAATTCGTTCTGGGGTGGAGCTATCTACCGAGCTCATAGCGAGAGATTACCGGAGAAGACGAGCGTACTACTCCACAACGCATCGGTCGTGGGGGGAACTGCGAAATCCTAGGTTGCAAAATAGCGACAAGGTCGGTCTTCCCGCGAAAATCGCAGGCGTTTCCAGTCCAGACGGGGAGCACCACACTGGCGTTCGACAGGGGCATCTGAAGCGGGCTGCCTATCTGTTTGGTCAATCGCGTGAACATCGGCGGTTGCCTGTCGAGGATCGATGTCCGAACCCAGTCAACTGGTGTGTGTGAAAAACAGTGCCACGAATAGATGACGCAGCAAAATACGTTGGGATGGCAGTGGTCGTGGGCCAACCGACATACAAACTGCGAGCTACCCTTCTAACGAGTTGTTTTGTAGGACTCGCTCGCCCCACACCTACTAAGACGAAAGACCGGATTTATCCTCATGTCCGTTTCCATTCAAGAGACCCACGCCGTTGACCTCGGTTTGTTGGGAAGTCTGCTGACCGACGATACGTTTTGGCCCGCAGAAACCAATTCGTTGGCAGAAACCGGTTTGAGTGATTCGTATGTCGAAGGACTGATCTTAAAGACTTTTCTGGCCGTCGGGACAATGAGTGGGCGGACGCTGTCGGAGCAGATCGGTTTGCCTTTCAAGGTGATCGATCCCATTTTAGATGCGATGCGGACGCGAAAGTTGATCGCGCACGTGCGTCCTGCACCGTTCAACGATTACTACTATTCGCTGACCGAGCTTGGCCAGAACCGCGCCCAGATTCAGATGAAGCAATGCAGCTATGTCGGTCCGGCACCGGTACCGCTTAGCGATTATGTGTTGAGTGTCGAAGCACAGGCGGCCGGATTGGAACCGGTGACCGAACAGCAACTTGGGAAAGCATTGGCAAAGATCTCATATCAACGCGAGTTGCTCGATTGCTTGGGACCAGCGATCAATAGTAACTCGGGGTTGTTTTTGTTCGGACAGCCGGGCAACGGAAAAACGACGATCGCGCGTTGTCTGACCGAATGCTTGGGGCAAGAGATTTGGATTCCGTCGGCGATTCTAGACGACGGCAACCTGATCAAACTTCAGGACGATGCATTTCACCGGCCATCTCCTGTGCCTGAGAACTGCGGCAAGATTTTGAAGGCTCAGGAATGGGACCGACGCTGGATTCGTATTCAACGTCCGACAGTGATGGTCGGCGGTGAGTTGATTATGGACAACCTTGAAGTCCGGCATGACCCGCGGAGCAATATTTGCGAAGCACCGTTGCAGATGAAAAGTAACTGCGGCTGTTTACTGATCGACGACTTCGGCCGTCAGCGGATCGCACCCGAAGAATTGCTCAATCGCTGGATCGTTCCACTGGAAAACCGCTGTGATTTTTTAACGCTGCCGACGGGAAAGAAAATTCAAATTCCCTTCGAGCAACTGTTGATCTTCTCGACCAACCTGGACCCCAACGATTTGGTCGACGAAGCGTTTTTACGACGGGTACCGTACAAGATTTTCGTCGGCGACCCGGACGCGAACGAGTATCGCGACTTGATGAAGAGCGTGATGCGGGGGATGGGGTTTTCTGAGACTCCCGAAGCGGCGGAATTCATGTTGGCGTATTACCAAAAAACGGGACGTCATCCGCGTCGTTGCCACCCTCGCGACCTGTTGAAACAAGTCGAAGCGTTTTGTCGCTATCGACAGCAACCGCTTGTCTTGCGGCCTGATTATCTAGAACGCGCCTGTCTAAGTTACTTCGGTAATCTGTAGTTTCATGCATACGAACATCACTTCCAAACAGACGGCTTCAACGAGCAAATCGGCGCGGATCGGACCAGGATTTGAACCGATCGAAGGTTATGTCTTGGAAGAACGCCTTGGCCAAGGCGGCTTTGGCGAAGTCTGGCGTGCGATCGCACCGGGCGGACTCAAGAAGGCTGTGAAGTTTGTCTATGGCAAGCATGGTGAACGGCATGCTGCCCAAGAGCTGAAATCACTGGAACGGATTCGTGGCATCCAGCATCCTTTCATTTTGACGCTGGAAAGATTCGAGTTCATCGATGGCCAATTGGTTGTCGTCACCGAACTGGCCGAAGGGTCCTTGGAAGAACTGTATCTACAGCATCGCAAGCGAGGCTCGTGTGGTATCCCACGCGACGCATTGCTCGGATACTTGCATGACGCGGCGGATGCGCTCGACTATCTGCATCAACACTACAAGCTTCAGCATTTGGACATCAAACCGGGCAACCTGCTGTTGGTTGGCGGCAGAGTCAAGGTCGCTGACTTCGGGTTGTTGAAAGACTTGGGGGAGATGGATTGCAGCATCGTTGGCGGTTTGACTCCGATTTACGCTCCCCCGGAAGTCTTCGATGGACGCCCCAGTCTGCACAGCGATCAGTATTCACTTGCGGTGATGTATCAGGAACTGTTGACGGGGACGCGACCATTTAGCGGGCGAACGATCGCTCAGCTTGCGACGCAACACGTTCACAGCGCGCCGAATTTGGCGCCCCTTCCAGCATCGGATCGGCCGACGGTGGCGAGGGCTCTCGAAAAGACACCCGAACGACGATTCGATTCCTGTGTCGCGTTTGTCGAAAAGCTTGCCAATCCGCACGGCAGTGCGACAGGCGTTGTGAGTGAGGATCGAAGCGAACCCGCACCACGGCGAGAAATCGAGGACCTTCCGCAAGTCGAAGACGTGCTCCAGCGAAGTGAAAGTGTTCACTCGACGCACGCGCTCGTCGTCGCCTTGGGAGGAACAGGAGGCGACGTCCTGAATCAAATCCGCGGCCGCATCTTTGCCCAAGGCGCAAGTTCCCCGCTCACACTGCATAGCGTGTTGATCGATACCGAGCTCGCGAAAACGCAAACTGTGATGATGATCGATCCGACGGAACAGGTGCACCGAACACATGTGCTGGCAGCTCGCCTAAAATCGCCGCAGCAATACCGTACGACAGGAACGGAAAGGCTGGCATCATTATCGCGACGTTGGATCTATAACGTGCCGCGCAATGGACAGACCGGCGGTATGCGGCCATTGGGGCGACTCGCGTTGTTGGATCATAGCCAGGAACTTGTGCGAGTTCTGTCTGATGCGGTGAAAGAGCTGAAAGATTCAACAGGCGGCGGTGAGCCCGCCAAGGTCTACATCGCTGCGTCCTTGACGGGAGGCACTGGGAGCGGCATGTACTTTGATGTGGCCTATCTGCTTCGACACACGCTTGACGAGTTCGCGCTCGAAGACACGGCGATTGTTTCATTGCTGACGACGACGCGATTCCAAGGTGACCCAGCAAAGCCGATCGCATTGCATTCGACCAAATCCGCGTTCAACGAACTCCGATTTTTTCTGCAACCAGGAAACTCGTACCCCGGAGACGCGGGCGTCGGTTGGCCGATGGTTCCGGCCGCCAGGACCCCACTTCACGATGCCTATTTGATCGCGCCGAAAGACCGGGCAACTGAGTCAAGAACGGTTGATATGGCAGCTGAGTATTTGTGGATGGATGCGACGCTCGAAAACGATGCGTTGGAAAAAGGACGCCAGCTCCGTACGCCGAGCGACAAAATGACGTCGGTTCGAACGGTCGGAGCGATTCGTATCGGACAGGCGGCCGATCAGCAATCGGTTCAGCTGATTCGACACAATACAAAGTCGCTATTGCTCGCTTGGTTGGGGAACCCCAAGTTTTCGCAACCTTCGGCAAGCGAATTCTGCAAACGTATTATCCGCCGATGTTATCTCGATGTGGATGCCTTGCGAGTCATCACCGAACAATGGCTGGTCGCCGATGGTCCTCGACAGGTTGGATCGAATCACGAAACGCAACCGACCGAGTCAGACTATTCCAATGTGATTGCCGAGCAATCGCTGCAGCAACTACATCGTGAGATACGAAATCATCTACAAGACCGTCGCTTGGATCTGTCGTCAACATTATTGGCGATCCATGGTCTCTTGAAGCATTGCGGAAATCTTCGACATCAGTTGTCAGAGTCGATGGGTCAGGATTGGCCATCACAAACTGCCGGGAACGATAGCGAATCCGAGCATCGCGACGAACTGAGACATCGTGAAAAAGCAGAGATCAGTGAATCGGTCGCGCAGATCGGTGATCAAGCGATGGCCGGAATCGAGCAAGCGTTGAGGACGCTGATCGAAGTGTTTTCCGATGCATCGGCAAGAGTCGCGCAAGCGATCAAGCTTGTTGACAATGAACTTGGATCGGACAGGAACCCCTGGCAAGACTTGAGTGCGACGGTTGTTGCCAAGCGAGATCGCCTGCTCAGTCAATTGCATGAGCGGTGTGCGACCTCGCATCTGTTCCGTTTGATCGATGCGCCACATTCGGTTCAGATCGAGTCCTGGTTGCTTGAACTCGGAGAAGAGTCTGGCGACGTAAGTCGACTTTATTTGGGCGATTCGATCGCAGAGACTTCCGGTGATCGCTTGTCGGCGACGCCGAATCGAGAAAATCAGACGACTCGGTCGATGGTGTCCGCTGTGGAAGATTCGGTTGCTGACTCAGGTTCTGTCGGTGAGACTAATCGGCTAAGCGGTTTGTCGGACACGCAGGCGTGGAATGCGGGACAGGTGCCTACGGTGTTGACGATCGAAGAAGCGGTCGAAGCGGTTCGCCCGGCACTATTGGAATGCGGTGGCAAGCAACGTCTTTATCTGATTTGTCGTAGCCAAGCAGAACTCGATCGCTATCGAGCTCAATTACCCGATGGAATCCGTTCGGCAATCTGTGGAATTGTTTCCGCGGTCGACGCGCCAGTGTTGATCCACGAAGGACAACAAATCGATCTCCGATGCGTTCTTGGTTGGTTGGATTCGCTAACGGGTGATGACGGAAAAATCAGCCAGCGGCTAGCGACACGTTGTGACATTGATTGGTGAAAGGCGTTGAACTTTCGCCGGGCCATAAGGTGGACCCTTACATCGAGGTGGTCGTCGGCGTATTCTTGGGGGTTGTTAGATGGTACCCGTAGGTTGAAACAATGGTGCATTGCCCGCGATGTCGGAACCGGCCATCCGAATGTTTTCGGTCGCGTTGGTTCAAACAACTGATTCACTTGCCACTGTTGCGCATTCGTTGGCGATGCATGCGTTGCGGAACAATCTTCACCGACTGGATGTGGGCACGACCACCGCAAGATCCGTTCCGCCGCGAATCCAGCGAGCAGTAGGGATTTGTGCCTGAATTCCCTATCGTTTTTTCGGTCGAATCCGAATGGGGAATCCCTCGCTCTGGCGTTTCTCGCCGCAACAAGATGTACGTTTTTACGACATGGTTATCGGATTGATGCGGCCGATCGAGTAACGCTGTCGATTCACTGTGGTGATTGATTCGACGTAGGGAACGTACATGACAAACGAAAAGACGATTCGTCGAATCGAGCGATTGATTCAGTGCCCGGATTTGCTTCACACTCCGCCGGAGGTTGCACAGTCGTTGTTGCAACTGACGGAGAACGAGGACTGTTCGACGCACGAAATCGTTGAGTGCATCAAGTCCGATCCAGCCATGGCAAGCCGAGTGATGCGGTTGGTAAACTCGCCGCGATTCGGACTGAACACACCGGTTTCAAACTTGCATCAGGCGGTCGCGTTACTCGGCCAGCGCAGCATGCGGCTGATCGCGATGACGTTCAGTATCACGTATACGTTTTCATCTGGATCGGTTCGTGAACTGTACAACGACTTTTGGCGCCGAGCGTTAACGGTTGCGGCCGCGTCGTTTCAGCTCAGCCGGAAATTTCCCAGTATCAATGCTCAAGATGCCTATACGACGGGACTCCTTGCCCATGTCGGGACCCTACTGCTGGCACAAGCAGAGGGCGAATGGTACCTTGCGTTCTATCAGCAGCACGTTGGACTGGGGCTGCCAGCTGCCGAACGCGATTACTATGGCGTCGACCACGCTGAGATCGGTGGTTTGCTACTGAGAAACTGGAACTTCCCCCCGGCCATAGCGGACAGCGTCCGCATCCATTTGGACGAGGAAACGGACGAACCGTTGGCATTGATTATCCGTGCAGGGTCACTGGTGTCGGGCGCGATCTGGGATCCAAACGGCGCATCCGTTGCGGCGTGCCGCAAAGTGCTTTCGGAGCATTTCGATATCGACATCGATGAATTTACGGAGCTGGTTTTGAGGTGCCGTGACGAAGTTGTGTTGGAAATGGATCTCTATGGCGTGCAATCGGAAGCTCCTCCTGATCCAAGTCATTTGTTGGAGCTCGCCCGGCAGCGATATCTCGAAGCATCACTTCAGTCCGCGCTTGAAATGGACTCGTTCGAATCGATCTTCGAACAGAACTTCTAATCGACGGGGAAAAACGTCGTCTAGGTTGCAAAATCCCACACGACCGAATTCGATATCATGAATGGCTAGGGTGACCACGCGATCGTTGTGATGGTCGGTCCACTTCCACGTCATTTCTCGGATGCGATCAATCATGCTGTGGCTTTGCAAAACCAATTGGCATTCGCTGTCTCGGATCAGCGTTCGCTCTGTTTGTAGTCTGCTGTTTCTGCTGGCAAGTTGTGAGATCGACGCCAAGGAGTCTGGGCCGCTGAAGGTGTTTGTGCTCGTTGGCCAATCGAACATGCAAGGCCACGCCCAGGTAAAAACTCTCGATGCGATGCGTCTCAATCCCAGCGTGGCGCCTTTGCTAGATGACTTGATCGACGGTGACGGCAAGCCCAAGACGCTTCAGCAGGTTTGGATTTCGTCGATCGGTTCCGCCGAAGAAATTCGTCAAGGTGCTCTGACGACCGGCTTCGGAGCTGCGGATCGTCGTCCAAAAATCGGTCCCGAATATTCGTTCGGTATCTACATGCACCAAATGCTTGATGAGCCGTTTGTGATTATCAAAGCGGCATGGGGCGGAAAGAGTCTACACACCGATTTTCGTCCACCGAGTGCGGGGCCCTACGAATTCAACCAAGAACAACTTGACGCGTTCAGCAAACAGCAACGCGATCTCGACAAAATGCGATCGGAAAAAGACGCAGCGACAGGACGCAATTACCGATTGATGATAGAGCATGTCAAATCGATACTGGACAGTCTGCCAAATGATTGTCCGTTGTACGAAACTAAACTGGGGTATGAGTTGGCCGGAATGGTGTGGTTCCAGGGTTGGAACGACATGGTTGATCGCGGGACCTATCCGAATCGAGACCAGCCGGGCGGATACGACCAGTACGGTGAGCTGCTAAGCGTCTTTATCAGTGACGTTCGACGTGATCTCGACTCACCAAAGTTACCCGTCGTGATTGGGGTACTTGGCGTAGGCGGTCCGACTGCGGAGTACGGGCCAAGCCAGCAAAGGTACAAAGTGATGCATGAATCGTTTCGGCAAGCGATGGCTTCCCCGGCAAAGCGAGCCGAATTCACAGGGACTGTGGTGCCGGTCTATACCGAAGAATACTGGGATCGAGAGATGGTCCGCTTGAGGCAAATCGAAGAAAGGATTCGGCCATCCCGGGAAGAGATTGAGGCACAAAAGAAGGCGGGGACAATCACAGAACAGGAAAGTCGCGACAAGATCGAATCGCTTTATCAGTCGTCGTTTGATCCAACCGAGCTGACTTATCTCAGAGAGAGTGTTTCCAATGGCGACTACCACTACATGGGTTCCGCCGCGATCATCGCGCCGATTGGCAAAGCATTCGCTGAGGCAATGTACGCGATGATCGGTGAGTAAGCGACGAAGGCTTAGCGGCCCTTGGGATCCAGGTTTGCGTTCAAGTCGTCTTCGCTGACCGGATGTTCGACGCCGTTTGCCGGGATCTCGGCTTTGGCGATCCAAAGGACACCGTTCAGGACGACCTTTCGAAAGTTTTCGTTGCCCCAATTGTCGTGGAAGTGGCCACCGGTGAATCCGAATCCTCGGCCACCATCGGCACGTTCGACAGCCCACATCATAGCTTCGGCGCGACCACTCGATGCTTCGATGTGTTCGTACGGGCCTTGGGGGTAAACGTAGGGGCCATCGCGAACATCGTCCGATGGCGAAGCCACCAAGATCGGCACGAACTTCATGCCATCCAAATCAACGGGCTGATTACCTTCGATTCCGGCAAGGAATCGCATGTTAAAGTACCATTCGTCTTTGATTTTGAACGGTTCAACGCCTTGGGTAATCGGGTGTTTGGGGAACTGGTTGAACACAGGTTCCCAAATCGGATTGCACGAAAACATGTGGTCGTAGTGCCCGCCGACCCAGCGTTTCATTTCCTCACCGGCTTGATCGGCAACGACTTCGACGCCGTAATGCATGAACCCCAATCCGACGCCTTTTTCGGTCCAGGATTGGATGGTTTTTAAACGTTTTCCGTTTTCTTGGACAATCTCATGTCGGCCGCCTCCGTCCATAAAAAAGACGACTGCGTCGGTGTCCTCAAAGACGGATTCGTCTTTGGGCCAGCCATTGAGGACGAAGTGGACGTCGACGTCTGGTTGATCCTGCAGGCACTTGGCCATCAGCTGAACACCGGCATTGAATTCGTGCATTCGTGCCGGGTGAGATGGCTTCCCGGCGACGAGAACGATTTTATGTGTTTCGGCGAATGCATCATCCGAGGCAAACAGGCCAGAAAACAACGTGAGGCTGATCAAGGTCAGCGTGGCAATGGAACGTTTCAACGCCATGCTCCTAAAAGCGGTGCGGGGATTGTGGTGGGACAAAGGCAGTGACATCCATCATAGCACGAAAGACCCAAAACCACTCGCAAGAATGATTTCGATCTAGATCGCCGGTTGCCCTGTGGGCTCATTGCCATCGGCAACACCTTCGATGTGTCGTGATTGACGAGTCCCGATGAATACAACCGCTGCCCCGATCACTGTCAACAGCGTTAGCCCGGCGAGCCAAAGGAGCGGGAGGTGAACCTGGTCGGTCGCTTCGGTACCGAGAAAGGTAAGGCGGTCCTGATATTTGGCGACCAGTTCCAACAGAGCATTGTGTGTGAAGTGCATCAGCACACCCGGCCAGATGCTGCCGGTTCGATAAGCCAGCCAGCCCAGGATAATTCCCAGCAAAGTGGTCGGCAAAAAACGTTCGATCAGCAGCGTGTTGCCCGTGATCACGTGAAAGAGCCCAAAGAGTACCGCGGTAGCGAGAATCAGTTTCCAAGGCGACAACAGCTTTTGCAGTGACGTGAATAGGAATCCACGAAAGCAAAACTCTTCGATCAGGGCCGGTGTCAATGCGAGGCAACCGAGCAGCAACCATGCTGGCGCGAGCTTAAAGTTTTCGACGGTCTTTTGAGTTTCCGCGATTCGCTTTTCATCCAAAATTCCAATACCGACCTGCTGTGCGAGGACATACAGTTCGTGTGCAAAGACCCACGCTCCAAGCCCCATCAAAAACGCGCCGACCAAACTGGTCCAACTTGGCGGAGACAACTGGTAAGTCGTACCAGTCTCGGAACGTGTGATTCGCGCCGCAGCGTAGGGGATTAATCCGAACACAAGGATGAGTGTCACTGCGCTGAGCAGCAGCACAATTTGGATGTTTAGTCCTGGGACGATCCCCATCAATAGATTGCTGACCACGTAGTACGCCGGGACCAACGCTGCGAGCGTCATCGCTGCGGTATGTGGCGAGGGGGTGGGCGATGACTTTTTCGGGCGACGGAGCATCGAAGCAAACGTTTGCCCGCTGGTTCGACTGACGGCGTCTTTCCCAAAACACATCGATGCGACGGCAACCGCAGCGGCGGCATAGCCAAGCGTGCTGAGCACAGTCACGACGGCGGGGGCAGCTTCTGCGGTGCCTTGTAAAACTTCGCGTGCGAGCAGCACGATGTTGATCAACGGTGCAATCGCTAGGGGACCGGAGAGTGTGACTCCGGGAAGCAGTGAAAGCATCCCCGGCGTCAACGATAGCAGCATGATGGGGATCAAATACGCTTGCGCTTCCTTGAAAGACCTGGCGAAACTGGTCAGGGACAATAGCACTGCCGAAAAGAATGCGCTAAACAGGACCAACAGCATCAGGATTTGCAACACGGCAAACCATGGGAAACCGGCATCGTCTCCGGTAAGCAAGGGGAGTAGGCGTCCAGCCCAAAGTGTCGTGAACATTGCCAATAAGTTCGCGATCGCTGTTAATAAGGCGACCGTCACCACGGCGACATATTTGGAAAACAAGATGTAAGTACGAGGTACTGGCGATGCCATCAACGATTCCATTGTGCCCCGTTCTCGCTCCCCAGCGGTCAAGTCGATCGCGGGATAGACAGCGCCGGTGATCGTCATCAAGACCAAGACGAGCGGGACGATGGTGCCCAGCATTGAAGGCGACGATGCAGTGCCGATATCGAGAATCTCGACAGCGGGTGGTGGCATGTAATTATCGAGCTGGCGAACGCTTTTTTCGGCATAGGCAAGTCTTAACCAATGGACCCGTTCGGTAACAATCCGTGCTGCCGCTTCGCTGATCGAGTTGCCTTTGAGTGATTTAATTCGAATGGTCGGCGGCATCGTGTTGGTGATCTCAACCGCGATATCAACTTTGCCGGACTTCAGTGCTTCGACAGGAGGCGAATCACCCGTGGTGTTGAGAACTTTGAACTTCGCGACGCGTCCGTGACTGGCTTTCACGATCACATCTGGCGGTTGGCTTGCGGGGCTCTCCAACCAAGCCAAGAGTGCGTTGCCTTCCTCGTCTGTTCCGACGCCGATTGTGTAGGGCATCTCTTCGGTATCGCGCGCCGCATTCAGCAAGAATCGATTGAGCGCCATGCTGAGCAGCGGGTACACCAGCAACGGCATCATCAGTAGGGTGATGATCGTGCGGCGGTCACGCAGGGTTTCGCGAAGTTCTTTCTGGCAGAGCCGTGCGAGACGACGACCGGTGCCGAGGTGCGATCGATGCGACGCCGAGGAGACCGACGGCGAAGGTGATGAATCCGAAGCCACGCTAGGTTCAATTCCTGATCAGTTCAACGAAGATATCGACAAGTGTTTGGTGGCCGGTTTGCTGTTGCAGTTCCTCAAGCGAACCGCAGTACTTCAAGCGACCTGCGTGAAGCAATCCGAATCGGTCACAGAGACGTTCGGCTTCGTCCAAGCGGTGGGTGCAAACGACGACCGCTTTGCCGCGGTCTCGAAGAATCTCGATGTAGTCGAAGATGGTCTGAACGCCAACGACATCCAGGCCACGCGTCGGTTCATCGAGTAGCATGACTGGCGGATCGTGAATCAGCCCACGTACCAGTGTTACCCGTTGTCGCTGCCCGGTGCTTAATTCGCCGGCACGTCGGTCGAGCAACCGTTCGATATCCAACAAACGTGACAGTTCGACTGTGCGTGCATCGGCGACATCGGGCGGAACGTCGTAGAGGTCCGCGAAGTAGTGCAACATCTCACGAACGGTCAACCATGGATAAACACCATCACTGGCCGAAACGAAACCCAGGCGACTTTTGACAGCCATCGGGTTTTCGGATGTTCGCAAACCGTCGACTTCTGCCCAGCCACCGTCTGGGGCGAGCAAGCCCAAAACCATTCGCATGGTGGTCGTCTTGCCAGCACCGTTCGGTCCCAACAAGCCAAACACTTCACCGGGATGGATGGTGAACGTAACGTCGTCGACCGCAGTCAACGTGTCGTCACCGAGATCGAATCGTTTCGTAAGTGCCTCGACGTGCAGCATGCTGAACTAGATTGGAGACCGAGACCGACTGTCCGTCATTTCAAACAGGCGGTGAAATCGTGGGTGGAGAGAAACCTGGCAACGCCTGGCTGCTTGGTCCCCCCCGAATTGAATCGATTGTAGGGCATGATCAGAACCGGAATCCAATCACCGTGCAAGCACGGCATCTTACGCAATTGTGGGTGGGATTGTTCCAGCCGTTAGGAAAAAAATGATCGCGAGACGGCAGACTTCGGAACCTGACACCACCGATTGTCGCGAAAGGACTGTATTTTTTTGGCTCGGTAGATGCACTGCGATGGCTACTCACGCGACGGGATTCCTGGATAATCGTCGCTTCCAAACTGTCCAACTTGTTCGTACGCCGTTAAACCTGCTGATCTACGTTGACTGCACCCACCGATCCTGACGCCAACGATCGATCCGAGGTGTTGTCATTCGAAGACGCACGCCGTCATTATGAGTCGGTTCAACAAGCCGATGACTGGGGCGAAGACCAACGTCGCGATCGCGGTGAGTCCAACTTACTGGACTCTTCGGCGGACAGGTTGCTCGATGAAGACGAAGTCGACTTTGCCGACCCTGACGACCCGATGCTTGACGCCCCGGCCCCATCGGCCAAGGGGGATGGGCAAGTCGGTGGTAAAAAAGTGGCTCTCGTCGGTCGGTTTGGGAGCATGAATCATGGCCAAGCCCGCAATGTGATCGAATCGTTCGGCGCGAAGGTGATCGAATTGCCTCGTGGAAAGACACCCCAGTATGAGGCTTTGGTCGATTGGGTCGTAATCGGCGCAGATCAGCCACCGCTAAGCGAATCGGAGCTACTTCCAACAGCATTGATCGACTCCGCAGGCCGGGGCGAAGTCGAGATCATTCACGAAACGGAGTTATGGGAAAGGCTGGGATTGGTTGAACTTGAGCAGCCAGTGCGGAGGTATTGGACGCCGGCGATGCTTGCCGATTTGCTGGGGATCTCCGTCCGCGTCATCCGCCGCTGGCACCGATGCGGACTGATTCGTCCGGTGGTGACACTTCACAAGTTGCCGTATTTCGACTTTGCCGAGGTGGCCACTGCAAAGCGTTTGGCCGGTTGGGTTGCGGCCGGCGCGGATTGGAAAGCGATTGAAAAGCGATTGGCCGAACTGATCCGAGTCTTTCCCCATTCGACACGTCCACTCGACCAGTTGACCGTTCTGGTTCAAGGCAAAGACGTGTTGCTGCGTCAGGGCGACGGGCTGATCGAACCGGGCGGGCAGATGCGTTTTGATTTCGACGGAGGAGGCGAAGCTGAATCGCCGGCAACGTCGCACGTCTATCAACAAGACGAAGAAGATTCCCCGTTGCTGTTAGCGTTTGCCGATGCCGATCGTCCGCCGATGCTCCGCGAACACAGCGAATCCGTTGCAGACCCATTGCTGCGGGAGGCTTACGCTGCGGAAGACGAAGACGATTTGGAAACCGCCATCGATATTTATCACGCGATCCTCGCGCGTGATGGGGCTCGAGCAGAAATCAGTTTTCAAATCGGTGAACTGCTCTACCGCATGAATCATTTGGTTGCCGCCAGAGAACGGTATTACGCAGCGATCGAGCTAGAAACAGATTTTGTCGAAGCACGTGCCAGCTTGGGCGCGGTGCTGGCCGAATTGGGACAATTCGATTTAGCGGTTGCAGCTTTGCGCGGCGCACTGACGTTTTACAACGACTACGCCGACGTTCACTACACCCTTGCCAAAACACTCGATCGCTGTGACCGAGAAGTCGAAGCGTTGGTGCATTGGCAACGTCTCGTCGAACTTGCACCTGACGGACCGTGGGCAGAAGAAGCTCGGATTCGACTTGGACTTGACGACTAGCAACGGCCAACTCTGCAGTCGTTTTCTGGTCGCCTGTTGATGGCCAAGAATGGGGGCCAATTCGGGGAACCTGAACTCACCTTGATTCGATTGGTCTTGGTCATCGAATCTTCATCCAGCAACCGACGTGCGATCGAGTGATGGATGACGCTACATTGAATTGCGTGTTCGTCCGGTCTGTCGCCATTTGACTGGTGGCAACGAAGCGTCATTGGGAACCAAAGCGATCATCATCAAAAACAGTCCCACGACGATATGGTTTTGACCAATCGCCGTCGGTGCTTCCGAAGCGAATCGGCCCCAGATCGCCAGACCGCTAGCGACCACGAGAGTCAGCAGGTGTGCATGTTGTGTCGGTCGCCAATAAGACAGGCCGGAAAACAGGCATATCAGGAACGCCAAGCCAAGGTCGGTCCACAGCACGACAGAGTCATCATGCACCCGGAAGACGAATGGGCTAGCGGCGAGCCAAACCGCAGTCATGATTTCGACGACTCGTCCCCACATCACGGCACCTCACGAGAAAGCAGTTTGTCAGCAGCGGCGTCCAGTTGGTCACATCGGTAACCCCAAAACGCATTCCATAAAAGTCGGCGATCGTGGTGGTCATTCCAAACAATTTTTAAATAGCTAAGCGACGCGCGGACTTCGTCCCATGCCCAGTACACGAGCGTCAGAGAAATCGTTGCCGTGACCAAACACAGGAAACACCATTGGCCAATCACGAAGGCTTGGCAAAGCACCAGGAACACACTGACGATACCGAGTGGTATCACATCGATACCGAAGAGGATCACTAGCCAAGGCCGGTACTGCCAGCGTCTTGTTGATCCGGCAAGTCCTAGTATCGCATCGCCCAAATAGGCAAGGACTCCCAATGCGGCGTCGTGAACACCCAGCAGCCGATACATCTTCTCGGCGGTGTCAGACTTGATTACTTTGCTGCTGCTGTCACCAAAGACAGGGTCCCATACGCTGTCCGTTAAGCCCCACTGGAACAATGCCAAGTGGCTCGAAATGATTGCGGCGACGAACGCCAACATGCAGATCGGAATACGCTGCGACCAAGCGGACGGGTTGTGTCGATAGGGCGGTACCGTCCGATCCAGAGGCGACGTGTGGCCGGCGATTGGGCGTGAGGTTTCAAGAGCGTTTGACATCAGGACAGGCCGTTTTTCTGGTACCAAACGTCAGGGGCGTTCTTCAGAGATTGCAAGATCGTTGGCAGTACATCGATCAGCCGATACTGTGGTTGCCAGTCAAGCAGTCGTTTGGCCTGTGAAATGTCGAGCGCGTAGTTGTCGTCTGCCATATCGACCATGAACGGTTTGATAAAAGCGTCTCCGCCTTGACAGGCGTCGGTCACAGCCGCCCCAACTTTGGCAATCGCTTTGGGAACATGCAGTGTCGCCCAGTCGCGACCATGCAGCTTCGCGGCGATCAATTCCTGCAACTGCCCATAGGAAGGAGGGTCTGGTTCGCCGATCAGGATTGCCGTTTGCGGGGCGAGTTGATTTCTACGATCGACGGTCTTGATGATCGCGTCGACGACATCCGAAACATGAACCGGCGACTGACCGGCGTCCATGTCACCCGGATAGAAATGGCCTTGCAGGTCTTTTTCATAAATGCGTTTGATCTGTTGAACCAAAGTCGGCTGTCGCCCAAAGTCCGTGTAGACACCTCCGATTCGCAAGAACACCGACCGTACATTGGGATGGCCAACGCGGATCAATTTCTCAGTGTCGATCTTACTTTGGGGGTACGGCCATTTGGCTTGTAGCGGGTCGTCTTCACGAATATGTTCGCCAACCGGGCAAGGGGCGTGGATCAGCATCGTGCTGGTGAATAAGAACTGCTCCAGCTGAAATGCTTCCAGTCCGTTAAGTAGGCGATCCGTTCCGTGAACAGTAACGTCTTCATAGAGTGGGCTGTCCTCTCCGGAGAAGTCGTAGTAGGCAGCCATATGAACAACGCTCGCCAACTTGCCACCTGTTTTCTGATGGACTTGTTGCAGGGCGACTCGAACGGAAGTCGAGTCCGACAAATCACATTCGACATCACAAACATGCTCAAGTTCTTTGGGCGGTTCAGGTAGACCGACTCGGTCAAATCCGAATACGGAGTAGCCAGCTTCTGCGAGGCGTCGGCAGACGGGGCGACCGAGCAATCCGGAACTGCCGGTCACGATCACGGATGGGCGTTGATCTGTCATAGCGATTGAGGGATGGGAGTGTCGAAGTCGGTATGCTGCTACACTCACGACAAGCAATTGCCATGCCACGTCGGGTCTAGAGCGACCCAGCCGACGTGTTTCAATGCATCAAAGCACTGCTTGATAGATCAGCAACGCGAAAAGCCCAAACGTGACGATGACGGCGACCATCGCAATCAAACCGTCGTGAGCAAGAATGGCCAAACCGATCGCGGCTAGTGCGACACCCGCGAGGTTGGCGCTAAAGGGGATAAGCTCAAGAAATGGCGTCGACAGTGCGATCAAAATCGCCGCGACATCGAGAAGACCAAGGCTGCCTCGGTTGATCAGCCAGGTCATTCGTGACTTCGTAATCGCATCGATCCAACCAGCCGGGCGTCGGAGCCAGCGGATCATTTTTTTGACGGTGTCGCTTTTTACTTCGCGGCGTTCCATCCAATCGGGGATCCATACATGATCTCGATTGAATAGCCGCTGGATCGCAAGCAAGATCACGACGATCCCAAGCAGACTGGGGACGCCAGGAATATCGGCCGGTCCAGGGACCATCATGATCAAGCCAATCGCCAGGAGCAGTGAGGCGAAGGAGTTTCGCCCCACGGCATCCATGACGGTGCCAAAAGTCAAAGAATCGTGCTGGTCGGCAGACTCTCTGAGCTTGTCCAACAGTTCGCGAACGGGGTGTTGCCGCGTTCCGCTTGAACTCATGAGTTGTCTTCGGGGTTCGCAATACCGACCACGCCAACGCCAGCACGAGGACCGGCCGCACCTGACGGTTGACTCTTCAAATCGTCTTCACCTTCATGGACGACAATCGCTCGGCCCACCAATAGATGGACTTTGTGCCCTTTGATTGTCATCTTGAATTCGGCAGTACCCTCTTCGTTCGCTTCGATATTGCCGAGGTCTCCGACATGGTGGCTGCTCGCATCGGGACCGCCGTGGTCGTGGCCTTCGGGATCGTAGTGTCCGCCAGCCGATTTGCCATCGACCGATCGAAGATCGCCGTACTGGTGAATATGGAATCCGTGTTTACCCGGTGTCAGGTTGATCATTCGACCGCGAACGGTAATGTCGTCTCCGTCCTGTTGGAGAACGACGACACCGCGGACGTCATTCCCTTGGGTCGGGAACACGACTGCGACCGCGTGTTGTGGTACATGGGCATGGTCAATCTCGGAGTGCGCCGCACCAGTGGTTGGAGGTGCCGCAGGGCGTGGCGTGGCGGTTGTTTGTTGGACTGCAAATGCAGGAACCGCAACGCAGCAAGCCAACGCCAATGCCACGAAGCTACGCTGAACGAATCGCATCTTCATCGAAGAATCCTTGTCTCGGGGAGGTGATGGTAGAGAGCCTGTCAACTGATTGCCGCCAGTGGCCGCGACCGCGGGAGAATCGTTCGCGATTCACGGCACTGACGACAAAGCTTGAGGTCAATTTGAGGGTCAATCACCCTTTGCAAACTTCGCGCCGAACCATTTTCACTCTGGACAAGAGACGCCTCGCACGGTCAATCGAAACAAAGATTGATTCCAGCTTGGTCAATGATCGAACAGTTTGGCTGTTCGCCACCCGATCGTTCCGTCAGCTCTCGTACTTATCCGATGACTCATTCGCACGCGCCCGACGTTTTGCTTCAAGCAGTCGTTGAGTGTACGGGCGGGGATCGATTTCTGGCTGTGTTGTCTCCGCAGCAGCGTCCGATTCGAATCGATTGGTGACACCGGCGTTTGATTTCGTTGCTGGGTTTGGTTGGCCAGCATCTGTTGGACGCGACAGTCTGTCGACGGGACGTGGCGCTCGATCTCCAGCCAACAATTCTTCGGCCAAGTTTTTTCGCTTCCATGGCCAGGCAATCGTCAGCCGCCGATTGCCGATGTCACCCAGGAAGATCAGGCAGGATACAAAGACCAGCCATGGCCACACGTCTTGCATTGTCGCGTGACGTTGTAGTCCATCGCGAAAGTGATTGACGAGGGATGGTGCAGTTTGTTTCGACCCAATCGGCTGCGAGACTTCCCCCGGTTGTCCACCAACCGGTTTCGCATCGGCGATGGAATGGAGAACGGTCGTATCATGCGCATTGGTCGCGTATTCGATCCCAAACGGGACGTTGAAGCCCCTGACAATCGGAGCGCGGGTGTCGCTGGGGACGACTTGCACAAAGTAGCTGCCGGGATCGGTCACTGCCGCCGTTGCGATAAATCGTCCCGGTGCGACTTGGCGAAGCGAAAGCGGAATCGGTTCGCCATCGCTCCCAATCATCGCGGCCTCGAATTCAATCAAATCGTTCGTCGACTCGTCCGGGCGCAGGTTGTCGACAATCACTTTGGCTTCACCGTTTTTCCAGTGACTCACAACGTCGTATTGATCGGAACCATCGGTGGGGCGTTTCAGCCAACGAACCAATTGGCCGAGAAGCTGTTTTGCCGACGGTGAGTCCATCCATGTCGAAGACCAACGCGGCGCACTGTCGGTTGTCACCGCTGCGGTATGTCCAAGTCCATAGGTCCAGACCGAAAGCAAAGGGTAATCGCCGTCGACCGGTTGTGGAGCCATGAGAAGGTTTTGAACGAGCGGGCTGGTTTTCGGTGTCGTCAACACCATGCCGGTGACCGGAGGCAGCGACTCGATTCCGTCGATGATTGGGTGTACCGATGACTTTAGCGGAACCATTCCTTCGGGGACTTCATAGATCAGCGGCTTGGCAACACGCCTTGATTCACGCAGGACGATCTGTGGAATTGCGAGAGGTGACTTAACGGCGTAGTACTTTCCGCCGCCTTGAGAAGCGATCCGGTTTAACAGTGTTTGGTCGGCGTCTGCACCGACCGCTAGGGTGCTGACCGTGATCGAATCTTGACGCATTTGTCGCGTCAATTGGTCAAACTGCCCTGGATTGGTTTGTCCGTCGGTCACGATGATCATGTGTTTGACCATTGCATCGACCCGAGACAGTTTTGCGTATCCAAGCGACATCGCCGGAAACATATCTGTCCCACCGCTCGCCGCGATTCGAGACAAAGCCGGTTTCATGCGCCGCGGGTCATTGACTTGTTGCAACGGGATCGTTTCTTTCGTTTCACTATCGAAGGTAACCACGCCGACGAAATCGGTCGAACCGAGTGATTCGATTGCCGAGCGAGCCGCGGCCCGGCAAAGTTGAATCTTTTGGCCGTCCATCGAGCCCGATGTGTCGAGCACCAGCATCAGCGCGCCGACAGCGCGAATCCGAGTGTTCTTAATCTCGAAGTCGACTGGCATCGCTGCTTCCAGTGCTGAACCACGCCACCCGCCTGCGCCAAATGAATCGGGGCCGCCAATCATCAATAGGCCTGCGCCGAACCGTTGTGTGTTTCGAACCAGCATGTCGACTTGGCGATCGCTCAGTCCACCGATCGTCTCCGCCGAATCGCCGCCGGCTTTGGGAAGATTCGCCAGAATCACTGAATCGAAGGACATCAGATCCGCAAGCGAATCGAACGCGGCATCACTCTGACGCACTTCCACTTCGATCTCTTGTTGACGTAACGTCTCGACCAAGAAATCGAATTCGCCGGGCTGGCTTGCCTTTTTAATCAAGAGCGTCCGCGACGGTCCGCCCACCCAAACGTAAGAGCTGACTTGGTTGTTTTTGTGATGGCGATCGTCACTGCGATTCTTGGGCACAAATTCGGCATGAAACGTCACCATCGATGGATCTTGAATGACATGATTGAATGGCAAGACCGTTTTGCCCGTCGAAAGTTCGACAGCTTCGCTCAAGACCAACCGTCGTCCTTCGATCGTGGTCTGGGTGACCGTGATATTGCCTGCCGCTTTCGCGGAACGGTCGACGTTTTGGTACTCGACAATCAATCGGCCCGAAAATGATTGCCCAGCATCGAGATGTTGTGGCACATCCAATCGAGTGATCGCGACGTCGCCGGCGTTATCTCGAGCGACAGGAACGATGTCGATACCGATCCCATGTTTTGCGGCACGCGAGGCCGCGTTTTGCGCATCGCCTGCTGTGGCGTGGCCGTCTGTAAGCACGACGACACGCTGACGACTCTCCGGTGGCATTGCAGCGACCGCAAGGTCGAGCGCCTTTTCTAGATTTGTCGCGTCTGCATTTAATTGATCGCCGGAGATCGTCGGTCGACTCGGCAATGCCGCTTCATAAGGCGGCGTCTCGATCCTCGCGTCACCGGCGAATGCAACCATGCCAACCATGTCTTGGCGCTGTTCGTTCCGATCACGAGTAGCACTGGTCTTTGCATATTCAAGCATCGCTCGACGTGATTCGGCGGAGATACTGTCCGATTGATCCAAGACGTAGACGACTGCAAGTCGATCAGCGAGCCATCCGAATTGCAGCTCTGACAATGCCAAGACGACACAAGCGATGACCAAGGAACGCAAAGTGATCGCGATGAAGGCCCGTTTGCGTCCGACAACTTGTGCGAGCTTTTGTCCGGTAAACCAAAACAGCGGAATCAACAGCAAGAGAGGCAAGTAAGCCAACGTTCCGATTTCAAAAGCCATCTTCACTCCGTGTGTTGCCGCGTCATCACGCACCGTGTGACGCTTCCACCGTAGGGCCCCGATTCATCGTCGCATTTGCTGGTCGGACGGGCGCACCGGACCGTATCAATGATACCGACTTGGCACGTCCTAGTCTGTCGCTTGAAACGAAGACCTATCCCGTGCTCGCAAGCGAATTCTCTTTCGCATGTGTGCTCGATCGCGAGAAGAACAACGCGAGCAAAGAAACCGCAATTCCGACAATCGCAATCGCCGAGAACTGGTACCCCTCCGGTGTGTTGTCAATCAACATTCCGATGATGGGTGCCAAGATTGCGATCCCGAATGATTTGGCTTGCGATTCGACACTCAGCACCGTTGCCATGTTCGTCTCGTCGACTTGGTCGGCGATTCTCGAAACGAGTACCGGTCGCCAAATGTTTTGCAGGATGGCCAAGGCAATAAAACCGACAACGGCAAGCATCGACCAGGGCGTCAGTGTCCCAACTAGGACAAACACAAACGTCGCCGCAAACATTCCCCACAAGCGTCTCGCCGCGGCATCGTCGCCACCCAACCGTTTGGCCATTGCACCAGCTCGGCGCGATGCGACGCTTGAGAGCAAGTACAGCGTGGTGTAGATCACAGCAATCATCAACGCAGTGCGTCGTTCGACATCCAGCATCGTCAGCAATGGCAAACCCAATACGGTCTGCTGAATGATGGGCTGCAGGTAATCTTTGCTCGCACCGTAGACGCCTTCAAATCCCATCGATTCGACAATCGGGCGACGGAGTTTGGCTCTGGCAATACAATCGCGGATCGATTTGGCGAAAAACGCGAACAATGAACGCGCATTGTGTGATCGATCAACCAATCCGTCGAGTGATTTCGGATAGCCCAGGAAATTGAAAATATTCAAGCCGGTGGGGATCGCACTGAGCCAAAAAATCGCAGAGTAGTCCAGGGTCGTGAAAACCAATGCGGCAGCGATGACTGTCGACAGCGCGCTGCCTTTTTGTGACCAGCTCCTTGTCAAACCATAAATCTCGGTCTTTTCGTTCTCTCGGCCGTGTTGCTTCAGCCACGAGAAAATCATCGCTTTGTGCGTCCCCGTTCGAAACGCTTCACCGACGGCGAACGCAAACATACCGGCAAACAAGAGTGGTACCGAATCGACGAATCCGAATGTCAAGAACGCGATGACGTATGCGATATGAGACAAGATCATTGCTCGTCGTCGACCGAGCGTGTCCGCCAATGCACCAGTGGGGACTTCGGCAATCGTCACGCAGATCTGGCGAAATCCGATGAGGGCGCCGATCATTGCGAACGACAGCCCCTTGTCCAAAAACGCAAGGATCCAAAACGGCGCGAAGTACCGTTGATTTTTCAGAAATCCGTAGAGGCAAAATCGAAAGATCAAGCGTTCGTTCCTAAGCTTCAATCACGCCGACGGGATGCAATGGCACGCAGTAAGGGACCGATGTCAAAACATCCGACCGATCGGTTGGTTGTTCGGTGTAGGACATCACGTTCGCCACGACAGAAAACACATCTTCCAGCATTTCTGGTGTCAGAATTGTAGCGGGCGATCCTTGAAATCGGATGCGGCCGTCACGCAATGCGACGATATGGTGCGCGAACCGAGCGGCTTGGTTGATGTCGTGCAGCACCATCACGATCGTGCGGCCGTGATCGCACTGCAGGGTTTCCAGCAAGTGCAGAACCTCCAGTTGATGGGATAAGTCCAAAAACGTCGTTGGCTCGTCCAACAGCATGATTTCCGAATCCTGGGCGACGCTCATGGCGATCCAGGCAAGTTGACGCTGCCCCCCAGATAGCTCTCCGAGCGGGCGTTGGGCCAGGTCTTTGATCCCAACGATTTCCATCGCACGCTCGATCGCCGCATGGTCGTCAGGGTCGGCTTGTCCCAGCCAGCCTCGATAAGGGAACCGGCCAAATCCGACAAGCTCACGAACCGTCAATCCGTCGGGGGCGTCATTTGATTGGGCGAGAATGGAGACGCGTTTGGCGACGGTGCGTGTGTTCAATTGGTGGATGTTCTGACCATCGATCGTCACACGCCCGGACGATGGGGGCAGCAAACGCGCCAGCCCTCGTAGCAAGGTTGACTTGCCTGAACCGTTCGGACCCACCAACGCGGTGATCCGATTTGGGGAGATCGACAGAGTGACATCGTGGATGATATTGTCACCATCGTAGCGCAGCGACAGGTTTTCGGCAGTCAATTCGGCCATCGTATTCAATGCCTTTGCATGATCAGAAGAGATAAAAAATAGATGCCACCCAAGACGCTGACGATGATTCCGGCAGGCATTTCGATGGGATGAAACATCGTTCTCCCGAGCGTGTCTGCGGCCGTCAGAAATCCGGCGCCAACCAGACCTGCCGATGCAACCAGGGTGCCATGGTTTGGACCTATTAGCCGCCGCGCGATGTGTGGGGCAATCAGCCCAACAAAGGCGACACTGCCGACCACTGCCATTGCCGCCGCACCGGCCATCACGCCGAGCAGCAAAATCGAAACACGCCACCGATCCACCGCGATACCTAGGCCCATAACGGTCTGGTCAGAAAACCGCAGTACATCGAGTTGCTTCCGGATAGACCAACATGTCGGCAACAAGATCAGCAAGACGCACCCGATTGCGGTCGCGTAATTCCAATCCGACTTACCAAAGCTGCCTGACATCCAAGCGATGGATTGGGCATAGGCTTGGCGATCCATCTTCATCGCAAAGACCAATGTGATTGCGCTCATCGAAGTACTGACCGCGACGCCGGTTAGCAGCAATCGGACCGGTAGCAGTTTTCGCGAGTCATACGACAACGCACAGACAAACAGGACGGTTGCGGCTGCGCACAACATGCTCATCGCTGGGAAAATCCAAGCCGAGATAATTTGTGCTCCACCAAAAATCACCGCGAGGGTCACGCCAAGATTCGCGCCGCTTGAAACGCCCAAGATCCCTGGTGCCGCCAACTCGTTGCGGAGGACGCATTGAATCAAGACTCCCGAGATAGCCAATGTCATGCCAACACCCAAGCCCATTGCAACGCGAGGCAAACGGAACGAGAGCAGGATTGTGCGTTGGACGTTGTCTGGTTGAGCGTCCAAAAGTTCAATGATCCGACTTGGTGACAACGTCTGGCTTCCCAGGCAAACGCCGGCTAGCGAAACGGCCAAAACCGTCACGATCATCCACATCAATTTGAACTGATTGGTCATGCGTCAGCGTCTTAGAGTGAGACTTTGTGACGACCGGTTCGACGCCAGATAGACAAAGAACGGTGCACCGATCATGGTGGTCAACAGCCCCATGGGCAATTCCTGAGCACCGCCAATCGTCCGAGCGAGCGCATCAGCGGCAATGGCCAGACACGCGCCCAAACTGACCGACAGCGGGACGATGTATCGATAGTCAGCGCCGACAAAAAGCCGAGCTGAATGCGGGACCATCAACCCGATGAAGCCGACCGGGCCGGCAACCGCAATCGCGCCGCCCGTCAAGAAAAGGACAGCCGTGGTCGCCAGGAAACGGGTCCGCTGCGTCTTTTGCCCCAAGCTGACCGCGACGTCGCTGCCAAGACTAAGCAGCGTGACCGCGGGCGCTATCGCAAATGAAACCGCAATCCCGATGAAGAAGATCGGCGCCAGGACAACGACTTGTACCCACGTAACATGAGAAACGCCACCGACCGTCCAGTACAGCATTTCGTCGTGAAGGGAAAAGTAAATCGTTAGACCGTGTGTAATCGCACCAAACAATGCGGAAACGACCGCACCCGCGAGCGCAAAACCTGCCGGCGTGGCTCCCGCTCTGGACAGAGTCGTGACGGCACAGACCGTTAGGTAGCCCAACAACGCGCCGCCGAATGAAAGGACGATCGACTGGCTGTAGTTGAGGTCCGGATGCAATAGCAAACCTGCGAGCAAACACAGTGTTCCACCCGTGCTAAGCCCCATGATCGACGGACCTGCGAGCGCATTCTTGGTCACGCCCTGCATCAACGCGCCGCTACAGGCGAGCGCACCTCCAACCATCGCGGTCAACAGGACGCGAGGCAGACGGAGTTCCCAGATGACAAATTGTGTGTCTCTTGTCGCGTCATATTCAAACAGCGTTGACGTCAAATCATCTAGTGTGACTGGCGTCGGCCCCACGAATAATGCCCAGCATGCTGTTGCGCATGCCAAGATCGCGAAGACGATCGACCAACGATGTCGTTCAAGGCGTCGTTCCATCAATCGCCCTGTATCCGATTGGGCCCAAGGATTGAACGCACGATTTCGTCCAGCATCATTGACTTGGCGAGGAAGCCAGGACGCAGCCAATGATGTTGTTCCGGTAACAGAAAAACTCGCCCGTCGCGGACAGCCGGTACGCGCTGCCAAGCGGGATGTGACAACAATGATTTCCAAGAACGTTGCGCACCCCGGTTTGCTTCGACTGCCAGGAAAATGAATTCGGCATCCAGCTGCAGCAGCGATTCAGGGCTTAGCATAAATCCGCGTGGCGATTGGTCGATCAAAGCCGGCGTTGCCAATCCAAGTTCGTCGTAGAGCATCAGCCCACCACGCGTATGGCCGTGGATGTAGAACTGCTTCCCAAAGATACGAAAGAAGGCAACTTTTCGATCGCCGATCGTTTCATGGAGCAAACGTTTGGCATTCCGAATCCGTTGGTCATAGTGCGAGACACAGTCGCGCGCCGAACGTTCCTTGTCCAACAATTTTCCAAGGTCCAGTACACGTTGACGGTTGTTGTCGCCGTCGCCGGAAAGAACCACCACGGGGGCAATCTTTGACAATTGATGATACGTCTGTGGATCCCCTGCCGATGTGATGATTAGATCGGGCTGGGACACGACGATCGTTTCAAAGTCCGGCTGCCCAACACCCATCAACTGGTTGATCGCGACAGCTCCTTCAAGTCGATCACGCAAGTAATCGGGGAATTCGCCATTTGTGCAGGATGCCGCGAAGGGAGTAACGCCAATTGCCAGAAGCTCGTCTGTAAACGCGAGAGCGCAAATCCGGGTTGGCTGCATCGGGACGATCACCGTTCCCAACTGGTGCCGCACCAAGTACTGGCTGCCTTGGGGGGAAATCTCCAACGGTGTCGAACCGAACCCAGGTGGTGGGGATTCGGAAAGTGGCGTTTGGTTCCGCTTTGATCGCTCCGTAGCCTGATGATTCGAAGCGTCCCCCACAGGATCTGAGGACCGAATCAGTGCCGTTACACCGATCACCGAAAGCAAACAGAGGCACAAGGCTTTAAAAAGCGTCGCGTGTTCCATCTGTGAATCGGGCGATCCTAGCGGCGTATCAGTTTGACGTTGTCGAGCACAATGGGCTCGAGAGTATTGCTGCCCTCGCCAACATTGACTGTCAAACCGGATGTGTCTGGATTTGCGTACTTTCCCATCATACGATCTTCGCCCGGGGAATTGGGGCCAAAAGATCGAGACGTTGTATTCGCCGGTCGGGGCTCCATCGCCCACGCCGAAAGACGAGATCGTGAACGCGCCGTCTTGTTTGACCTGTCCGGCCGGGCGAGTCCCTCGTTGGTCGAAGTCACCTGAAACAGGATAGAGTCCGATGATCGCACCGACCGCGGGTTCTCCGTTGATGGTCAATCGTCCTGTTGTCGGCTGAACTGGGATCTCCTGTTTTTTGCTACATCCCGGACTCACAATGACAGACACTGCGATGAGCGATGCGACAAGTTGTGGGAGTCGTTGCGAAAGTGTTGGAATCCAAGAAGCCATGATTAGAACACTTCTCCCAAGTTGATTTGTTCGCCTGCTTGCGTGGTCAACATGTGGATGAACGTTGTCGCGTTGACGGAGTCGGTGAGAAATTGGACCGAGCCATCTGCCATCAACAAGTACACGCCTCCTGTGTGAAAGGAGTACGGCTGTGAGTTGCGATTGGTGGCATTCACGACGACCGATCCACCGTTTGCAATCCCGTCGTGACTCCATGACTGAAGCCAAAACGCATTACCGGAGGCCCATGCGCAGTTGTCTGGGGAGACATTCAGCAGTTCGCCGGTGTTCGGATCGCTCCAAAGTTGGCCGAACAAGTAAACGCTGTGTCGGCCGGCGGATTCCCACACCGCAACGGTGTTTGTTGTGCCGTCTAAGATGTCGCGGAACTTCTGTGGTTGGACCGGATACGCTCGTACAAAGAAACCCTTGCGGCGTTGTTTGTCGCGGGCTTCTTCCGGCATCAGAAGTGTGGCCCGGTGTCCACAGTTCCCCGCATAGTCGGCGGACCAAGCTTCTACGTCGGGAGTCACTGCGGTGAATTCGTCTGAGAACGAATTCGTATAGATTTTTTGTGTCCCGCCAGGGCTGGAAGGACATTCAAAGTTTGGGAGCGGACGTGTTACCACGTCTTGGTTTTCCTCGTGGAACCAGGTGTAGTCAAAGTCGTAGTCATCCAGTCGGTTGCCTTCTTCAAAGAACGGCAACAACGACGAGACCCAGCCTGACTTGTATTCGTGACCGCGCCAAGCGCTGAGGTCGAGGATTTCGTAGCAGGGGAATTTTCGAAACGCGCTGTGATAGTTGTGCAGTGCGAGTCCGATTTGCTTCATGTTGTTAGAACACTGCATCCGCCGTGCGGCTTCCCGGGCAGCTTGGACCGCCGGCAGCAGCAGTCCGACAAGTATCCCGATGATGGCGATTACGACCAGCAGTTCAACGAGGGTGAAGCCGCCGCGTCTCGATTCTTTCGATCCGTGGGTGAAGCTCATAAGGTGTCGACTCTTGAATTCTGACGAAATGTTTTGGAGTTGGATGGGAAAGAGGAGCACGCGCGCTAGGCCTTCTTCGGCAGGCGATAGAACTCTTGGGTGGTGTTGGCTTGGCGATGCATTTGTGTCCAACCACCCGCCAAAATCACTTGTGCGTCGTCGCCTTCGGGGGCATGAACTGCACAGGCGAAAACGGCACGGACCGAATCGAGTGGTTCGCACGTTTCCCAGCGATCGCTTGCGATGTCGTAACGAAATACGGTTGACGTTGGCTGTTTTTGTGCGTCGACTCCGCCGAACACGTACAGTGAACCGTCGTGTGCAACCATCGCGTGCGCTGTACGCGGTTCCGGCAGATCAGCGAGCGGTCGCGATCGATTGGTCGCGGGATCGAATTCGATGAGGCCGCGTTGGAAGGTCCCTTTGTCGGGGCCGGCTGTCCATCCGCCGGTGTAATAAATCTGTCCACGGTGCGAACAAGCCGCGCCGTGTCGAGCACCATAGGGAAGCGTACCCACGAGTGACCAACTGTCATTCGCCGTGTCATAGGCGAAGATGGTGTTCGCATCCACTTTGTCTTCACGCCCGCCAAGTGCGTACACGGTATCACCGACCGCAGCGATGCCTGGTTTAACACGCTGGGCTGGCAAGTCAGCTCCTTTGTGCCACTCGCCTGTGGTTGTGTCCAGGATTTCAACAACCGACGATGGGCCTTCCGGCAAGCCTGATTCCGACTGAGGCGAAATCCCACCGGCGACGGTATAGATCTTTGTCCCGTTTGCGACCGCGACAACATTTGCCCGTGGCGTCGGAAGTGGTGCCAGCGATTGTGGCTCCGATTCGGTGTTGAGCGAAATCGCGAGCGCCGTGTCGAGGTGTTCAAAGGGATTAAGCATCCCACCGATGACGTAGAACTGATTACCGACAATTGCACCCGCTACACCGCCATGATGTTCGAGTGTGGGGGCTTCGGTTTGAAGAGGCATGAAGGCAACTGACTCATTGGGGCGGACGGTGCCGGACGAACCGGCGAAATACACGTCCACGCCAATTGGCAAGTGCTGTGCCAAAGACGAGGTGAGCGAAAATGCGACGGATTACGCAGTTCTTAGAAGCTTGTTGTCGTCAGGGCGGCGGAAATACCGTCGCGCGTGCACACTCTCTCGCCGTTGTCCCCAAAAGCATTGGGCCGAATGGTGGTTTTCGATAGGCCCGATCGTGGTCCTAGCCAGAAGTGCGGGAGCTTGTCCGAGAAAGAAGTTCGTTTGCGGATTCGCTGCCAGCGGACACGATGTCACTCAGTATCTTTGATGCGTGAGCCGCAGAGTTCCAACCATTTTCGATTTTGGAATTCGTTTCGGCTACGATGCCGTGAATGCCAGACGCCGCGAGGTGGCTCGCGTTGGCAAGCGCCTTGACTTCATTCGCGACCACGGCGAAGCCGCGACCGGAGCTTCCAGCACGCGCGGCTTCGATGGTTGCGTTCAGAGCCAACAGATGAGTTTGGCCGGCGATTGCAGTGACTTCTTTCAAATTCTCGTGCATCTGCGTCGAGCAAGCGCGAGCCGCATCCAAAGCGTCGAGCGATTGGCGAACTGCCGATTCGCCCTCGCTTGCGAATCGATCGAGATTCTGTTGCAGCCGCAGCGCGATTTGGTGATCGTGTTGAGCGGAATCCGCAAGCTTGGTTCTGTCGGATTGAATCGCATCGATCATCTTGTTGTAGCAATGCGAGAGGTCGCCGATTTCAGTTCCTTGTTCAATGTCAGTGATCTTCGCACCACTGTAGTCGTTCGATTGTGTCGCCGCAGTCATCGACATCGCCAATTCCAAAAGCGATGACTTGGCACCGTGCTCGGCGACATTCAAACCGATCGCTTCGTCGTGAGGACTCACGCGCAAGGGCACGAATAGCTTAAGCAGTGAGAGAACCAGATAGCCGCAGCCGAAGGACCAAACGAAGCAGGTCAACACACCAATCGATTGGATGCCGAGTTGGTTCAGTCGCGTCATTCCTTCCGGCAGGTGATCAGAACCCATGAACAAAGCCACCGCGAGGGTTCCCCAGACACCGCATACGCCGTGAACACTGACGGCCCCAACGACATCGTCAAGTTTGAAAACCCGTTCAATCATTTGGATGCTAAACCAAACCAAGATGCCCCCGGTAAGCCCAATCAAGGCTGCCGAACCCGGGTCGACGACAGCGCATCCGGCGGTGATCGCGACCAACCCACCAAGAACTCCGTTGGCAATGTCTTCTGCAGTTGGCAGTCCATCGTCCCCGAACAAAACGCTAACGAACGCGCTCGATAGACCGCCAAAGCAGGCGGCGAGTGCGGTGTTGACAGCGATCATGGCGATTTCAGGACCGGCCGAAAGCGTGCTGCCGCAATTGAAGCCGAACCACCCAAAGAACAAGACAAACGTTCCTAGGTAGACAAGGACCAAATTATGAGCCGGCAGCTTTTGTGGGTTTCCTTCGCTATCAAATTTGCCCAGTCGAGGCCCGATCGCGATGATTCCCGCCAACGCCACCCAACCGCCGGTCGCGTGGACCACTGTTGACCCGGCGAAATCGATGAAGCCCATCGCTTCAAGAAAACCTTTCGTTTCGCCATGGAAGAAACTGCCCCAGGCCCAATGCCCCATCAGTGGATAAATCAGACCTGAGATCACCGCAGAGACCAACAGATAGACTCCGAATCGTGTCCGTTCCGCAACAGCTCCGCTATCAATTGTCGCTGCGGTCCCACAGAACATCGCCTGAAAAATAAAGAAACAAGCGGCCCAGGGACTGGTTTCGAATGTCGGTAAAAAGTCCGTTGTTCCGATCCAACCTTCATAGCTGTGTCCGAACATCAGGCCAAAGCCGAACAGCCAGAAGATCGCCACCGAAATCAACAGGTCGAACATGTTTTTGATCGCAACGTTGATCGAGTTTTTAGCGCGGCAGATTCCTGATTCGAGACACATGAATCCGCCTTGCATCAAGAAAACAAAGGCGGCAGCGATCAATACCCACAACAGGTCGAGGTTCGTTTGGATTGAGTCGACTTTGGAAGAAAGTTCTGTCGAAGCGACCACGAGCTGTGGTGAGAATGCCATTGGTCTACCACGTACCTGTCAAACCAGTTGGAGCAAAAACGACAGTCCCCAGGTGAGGGAACTCATCGAATTGTGCGTCACCACTTAGCCAGCTTGCTGGAAACGAACACGGGTTTGCCGTCATTGCGGTGACGTTTCCCCTCTTGCAGGTGAAGCGGGTTGACGCAAAAGTGTGTCGCTGAGGCACGCATCGGGCAAAATTGGTTGAATCGTTGTCAAAAGCAACGCCGATTCACCGGGCCCTAGAAGGCGGCAATAACAATTTCATCGCCTAACCGAACAATTTTCCGCGGCGGGGGCTGCAAACCGCCAGTTAGGGTTGAAATATGTCTAGCTGGGAGCTAACTTTTCAAAGTCAACCGGAATCCAAGGGGGATGTCGGATCTGCCCCATTCGACTTCCCCTTTCCGGTTGGCTCAAAGAAGCCGGCCGAGTGCTTATGGAATGGTGTTGCCCCTACGCATTCCGAGCACTCGACCGACGTCTCAATCATATCGCGTGTCATTCGCCCTAACAGCAGCGAATGTAAAGTCGTGATCACAAAGGTGGATTAAGTCGCCCAATAAGCGAACAAGTCACTAATCAGCCTGACCATTCATCTCTTTTTCACTTGGTCCGTTGTTAACGTGACGCTCGGTTCGTCGAACGCGCCAGCTTTTTTGGCTTTCTCTCTATCGTGCAATGGCCCATGCGCTCATGTGGTCGGCCGATCGGATGTCGGGCAACGTACAACTCCGTTTGAACTGATCGCATGATCATACGAGTCATTTGATCCGTGTTCATGAGCGCTGTCGGAAAAGCGTCTCTTGAGAAGTGTTTCGCTTCGTTATCGCCGCGTATCTCTTCGCCGAACATTGTTAAGCATACGTCATGATGACGGACACATTGCTTCACAATCGGAGCATCCTATGGAGGCCTGATGAAAGGTTGGTGAAGTGAATTGGCATCGGTTCGATTGGCCTATGCAGCCGCGCTGATAATTCACACGCTTGCTCTCGGATAGCTAAGCTGCCTTTGGAAGCACAGATGGAGAGCGATGAAAGGTGCTTTGATTTGTCTGTTGAGCGTTCCCCTTTTTGGGATTCATCGAATCGCTTTTAAGATCGATGATTGGCTCTATCCGTCGCTCCGTGATGTCTTGGTTCAAAGGCCACTGTTTATCGTTGGTTTGCCGCGCAGTGGGACGACGTTGTTACATCGACTGCTCGCAAGCGATGAAGCCGCTTTTGCGACGATGCCGTTATGGGAACTCGTCTTTGCGCCTGCCGTATGTCAGAAGCGACTGGTGCAGCGACTCGGCAATCTCGATCAATTCTTTGGACGCCCGGTCGCGCGAATGCTGACGTTGATTCAGCGGATGATTGGCAGCCGCTTTGACGCGGTTCATCTCACCAGGCTGACCTCTCCCGAAGAAGATTTTCTGGGGCTGCTGCCGTTCGATGGTTGTTTCTTGAAAGTCTTGCTGTACCCGTTTGATCAAGCGGTTTGGGATCTGGGGTACTTTCAGAGTCGCCTGGGTACGGAACGGCGAAAAATGCTGGTGGCAACCTACAAACGATTGATTCAACGTCACCTTTTCTTTCGTGGGACCGATGCCCGGTACTTGGCAAAGAATCCGAGTCTGACGACGTGGGTACCTGCACTGGCTGAAGCGTTTCCCGATGCGACCTTCATTGGGCTTCGGCGAAGTCCGGTTTCGGCGGTGCCATCACAACTGAGTTCTCTGCGTGAGGGCATGGCGCTGTTTGGAAACGATGTCACTGACCCACGAATCGTTTCTAAGTTTATCAATCTGCTTTCACACTATTGGTTTGTCTTGGAACATTGTGCGGCAAGGCTGCCCGAATCTCGTTTCCTGCTGATTGAATACCAAGACCTTGTCGATTCCAAACGGAATGTTGTCGAACGGATCGAAACCCGATTCGGTTCAATCTATTCGATCGCGGGGCGTCGACGAATCATGACAGCGTGTGAAGAACAGCAGTCGTACCGGAGTTCACACTTGTATTCGTTAGCCGAGTTCGGAATCGACCGAGCCACGTTGATGGAATCGTTCGGTGCTCTACCGAATGAAGGATACGAAACGTCGTCGTTCACAGCGAAGCAGAAGGTGGGACCATGAATGTAAGGCTTGCCGAAAAAAGTCCGCGAACGTTGGATTCGTCTGTGTCGGATTGGGGCTCGCGACGACGTCGCTTGCGGATTTCGATTGTTTCCGACGCGATCCGTGGACGAAATGGGGTCGGGACGTACTACGCAGATTTGATCGAGCATCTACGTCCCGCCGTTGAGCAGATTCAGTTGATCTGTCCTTCAGCGGAATGCGATCGCGATACTGAACGATGGTCTGTGCCGATGCCCGGTGACAGGACACAGCGAATGGTTTGGCCGCGCTATCGGAAATTCGTAGCGCAATTGGATCGCCAGTCGCCACAGTTGATCGTGTTGCCTTCGCTAGGCGTCTACACACTGATGGGCATGCGTTATGCGATCGAACGCAGTCTTCCGGTCTTGGTCGTCAATCATACGAATTTTGATCGCCTGCTGCCGTTGTATTGGCCCGGGGTGATTTCGAAGCCACTTGGTTGGTGTTTAAATTGGTTGAACCGCTGGCTCATACGGCGAGCCACGATGGTCGCGGCGTTGAATCCAGATTCATTCCTTGCGGCAAAGCAACTCGGCGCTGACGCAGTTCGCATCATGGGAACGCCCGTCTCTGCCGACTTTTTGAACGACAGACTTGTACCACCTTCCGCCGATGTTCGCCGATTTTTATTCGTCGGAAGACTCGCGATTGAGAAAGGTGTCGCCGAAATTCTTGACGCGGCAAAGACGCACACGCAATACGAGTTCGCGATTGCCGGCGATGGTCCAGGACGATGCGAAGTTGAAGCATTTGCAAGTCGTCATCGCAACGTAAGCTATCTCGGCTGGCTTTCGCGTGATGAGGTGCGCCGCGAGATGGACCGCAGCGACGCGTTGTTGTTGCCATCATCGATCGAAGCGTTTGGTACGGTTGCTCTGGAAGCACTCGCTCGTCGACGGTTTGTGCTTCTGCGTCGATCTTGTGGTATTGCGAAGTGGCCTTCATTTGCCAACGGCTTGTTTTATCTCGACGACGAGAAGAGCGTCGCGGAGGGCATCGCTTCATTTTGTAAGATGTCGGGGCAAGACCGATTAGCGACCGGACGAATCGGGTGGGAAGCCGTCGAAGATTTCAATCGTCACACGATCCGTGTTTGGCTCCGGTTCTTGACCGATGCCGCATCCAATTCATGCAACCGTATCGTAGAAACGATTGATGGATAGTCGGCGTCCCAAGGCACTGTTGTCGATTCATGACGTGATGCCGGACACTCTGGATGAAGTGGGGCAATTGCTCGCGATCTGTCGCGAGGCATGCCATCGGCGGATCACCTTGCTAGTTGTTCCAGGCAAGCAATGGTCCAACTCTGATCTGAGACTACTGCGCCGCTGGTGCGACGAGGGTTGCGAGTTGGCGGGACATGGTTGGCTCCATCGATGCCGCTCGGTGAATGGCTGGAAACATCGGATTCACCAAAGACTGATTTCGCGAAATGTCGCCGAGCATCTGAGCCTGTCCGGTGAAGAGATTTGCCAATTGGTTTCGCGATGTGCACGGTGGTTTGATGAACAAGATTTTGACCGTCCGGTGTTGTACGTTCCGCCAGCTTGGGCAATGGGAGCAATTTCTGCGAAACAACTGCTTCATCTGCCTTTTCCGATGATCGAAACTTTGTCCGGCATACGGCAAGTACAAACGCTCACAAGGACGCGTTTGCCGCTTTTCGGATTCGAAGCCGACACGTTGTTCCGCGAACAGTTTTTACGTGTTGCGAATCAGTTGGCGATGGCAACGCGGCATTTGAAAAAACCTGTGAGAATCGCCCTTCATCCCTTTGACCATCGATTACGTCTGAGGGCGAGTCTAAGGCGGATTTTGGCCCTCGATTGGGACGCGATTAGCTACCGCGAGCTAATGCGACCAGCGTAATGGACAAATACTGAAGTACTGCTGATTGGTCCAGCAAAACAGGGCTGCCTTTCGATGTCAGTCGCCCTCTTCAGGTGATTTTCTCGTAGACCTACACTCCGTCCCCCGCTACCATTAACAAACCGTACACAAAGGGGGTGCAACGGATGGTCCAAAAGATCCTTCATTTCAGCCAATTGCCCGATGGCCAACTGTTCCGGTTCAACAAAGCGTTGTACCGCAAAATGGGCGTGACGATGGCTGTTTTGATTCTTAGAGCCAAACGTCAAAAGCCGACCGAAGACCACATCGTCCATTTCGATATTGAACAGGTGGTAGAGGCGCTCTTTGATCAGTGAGGTCGCGGAATGGCGACGGAATTGAAATCGCAATGCGGTTCTGTACACGCTGGGTGATGCGGTTTCACTAGAATGGTTGTGCTGACGTGTCTACGATTCACGACAACCATCAAGTCGGATTGGGATGAAAACAAGCCTACTCTGGAAGCTTCTGGCGATCGGTTTCGCTGCGATCCTCGTCTATGCGCTGGTGTTTTCCGAATCATCGCCTCAGGTCGTCAAGATTGCTTCGGTGAAAAGCAAGTTGCCTGAGCCAGCTGCTACAACGCCGCCCCCAATCGAAGCAGTACCAACTGTGGCACGAACCTCGGGGTATGTCGGTTCACAAGCCTGTTTGGAATGCCACCGCGAATATCACCAGTCATGGCATGAGTCGTACCATCGCACCATGACACAAGTTGTCAGCCCAGACGCTGTGCCGGCACCTATTGTCGATGGCGGATCCGTTGTGAGCGAAGGTGCGAAATTCGACTTTGTCCGTCAGGGCGACGAGTACTTTGTCGAATTGGCCGATCCGATCGCAAACGGAAAGCGTATGAAGCGGAAGTTGGTTCTGACGACCGGATCACACCACATGCAAGTGTTTTGGTACGAGTCAGGGTACGACGGTACACCTGCGCAGCTGCCCATTGTTTACTACATTGACGCGCAGCGATGGATTCCGCGCAAGAGCGCATTCCTGCGGCACCCTGATATGGCCAAAGGTCCCGAGTTTTCACGCTGGAATGCGATCTGTAGCAATTGCCACGCGACACAGGTTCGTACACGTCCTCCTGCTCGAGGTGATGTGGCTTGGGACACGCGTGTTGCGGAATTTGGGATCAGCTGTGAAGCGTGTCATGGACCTGGTGAAAACCACATTCAATGCCATGATTCGTCACTTGCCGCGACATCGCTATCACTGTCGATCGGTGATACCGTTGATCCCATTGTGAACCCGGCAAAGCTGCCCGCCGAACTGCGATCGGACATGTGTGGCCAATGTCATGGCATGATGATGATCAGCATCGCGGACGCGGATCAGCAAGAGCAGTATTTCAAGGACGGGAGGCAGTTCCGCCCAGGTGATTCATTAAACGATGCGCCCTTTTTGCGTTTGGTGCGGGCAACCGAAGAACATCGAACAGGCGAGACATTCAAGCTGTTCGACGCGCACTCGGGGTTTACCCAGAATCACTTTTGGTCGGATGGAGAAATCCGAGTAACGGGACGCGATTATTCGGGCATGATCGAGTCGCCTTGTTTTAAAAACGGCGAACTCTCGTGCTTCTCTTGTCACACCATGCACGAACAAGATCTCTCTCGACAAAACACCTGGAAAGACGATCAACTCAAACCGCAGATGCGCGGCGATGATGCTTGTATCCAATGCCATCCCAAATACAAAGAACTGGGCATCGAGCACACGCACCATCCGATCGATTCAGCAGGCAGCCGCTGTATGAATTGTCACATGCCGCACACGGTCTACGGTCTATTGAAAACCAGCCGTTCGCATACGATCACGAGTCCTTCTGTGAAGTCCACGCTTGAGACAGGGCGTCCAAACGCCTGCAATCTCTGTCACTTGGACCACACCCTTGGAGAGACCGCCACGAACCTCACAGATTGGTACGGGCACGACTTACCCCAGCTGACCAGCGACCAAAAGAACATTGCGTCGGGGGTATTGCAGTTCATGATCGGAGACGCCGCCCAGCGGGCCTTGCAAGTGAATGCGTTCCAGTGGCAACCCGCGCAAGAAGCATCCGGCACAAAGTGGATGCCCCTGTTCTTTTTGTTGGGGATGGACGACGAATACCACGCGATTCGGCTGATGGCTGAGCGTGGATTCAATTCGTTGCCGCATACGAAGAATTTCGATTATGACTTTCTCGAATCGCTGGAAAGCCGCGGCGCGATCATGGGCGAGCAGTATCAACGGGCACTGGATCAAAGTCACGAACCAGACGCCGCACTGTTGATCGGAACCGACGGACTTTTTGATCGCGAAAAAATGGCTGACCTGATGCAAAAGCGAGACAGTCGTCCGGTCAACTTGCAGGAGTAAGGCCCTGGCATGATGCCAATCTACTTGGCATCACGCCAATCTATTTGTCTTGAAGCGGAAGGCGATAGAGATAGATGGTGTGTGGGCCTCCGTCATCCACGGACTTCATTGATTCGGTTTGAGTCACCTTGATGCCTTCGATCGGAAAATCGTGGCAAACGATCCGAGCGTTATCTGGCATCTGACGAAGCTGTGGGATCAGCTTTTCATTCATTTCGGGCAACAGGTACAACGTGACAACGGTCGCCTTGCGAAGGTCCACGTCGAAGATATCTTTCTGGGTGATCCGAACCAGCTTTTCTGTTCCCGCGGTCTTCACGTTCTCTCGTGACTCCGCAACTTTCCTCGCATCAATCTCAAAACCTTCCGCATGGCAGCCATAGCGTTTCGCGGCCGCAACAACGACTCGTCCATCGCCGCAACCCAAGTCCACGAGCATGTCTTGCTTGGTCACTCTGGCCAGTGCCAACATCCTGTCGACAACGTCACGTGGTGTGGGGACATGAATAGCGGAGTCTTCTTTACTGCGGTAAGGCTCGTCAGCATTTGAAAACGCGCAGCAACACACCAATCCGCCAAGCATCAACCGTCGACTGATTTTCAACATCACCCAACACCTGTTTTCAAGTGGCCTTCGAAAGATGTCAGGTGAAGATTCTAGCGTTTTCGTTGGTGCGAACCATCACATCGCGGCATTCGATCAGAAAGGCCACAAATACAATCGTGCATCCCTTTGCCAGCCATGATGCGTGGGATGCAGTTTTCGACACGCGATTTGCGAGTCTTTGACTGTTTGGCCGATGTGAAGTGAAGCACATAGGCACGTCGTCGGCCTGGGGTAAGTGACTCGAACGCAGACTTCAAGAGCGGGTTTTCGTCGTAGGTCTGCAGCAATTCATCGGGCAGTTCGATTTCATCTTTTTGATTGAAGTCGACCTTTGCGCCTTTCGCCTCAAGTTCGATGGCTTCTTTGATGTACGCACCGATCGTGTCTGACAGCGATTCAATGCTTTCAAGACTCTCGAATCGGACCACGCGGGCGGACTGGCTATTGGGGCCAGGGGCGACCAAGATCGATTGCGGATCTGACAGCAACACACCTTTGAAAAAGCCAAGAGTGCAGCTTTTTTTTAGTCGACCGATGATGACGATGTTGCTTGATTCGTGCGTGTAGCAGGGGGCTCGCCATTTGAACTCCTCCGTCAGGCCGTTTTCCAAGAGCAGTTCGCGTAGCTTGCGAATCTCTTGCTGCCAAGTTTTGTCCTTGTTGATGAACTCGGTGACGGAAGAGTTTTTCTTCGCCATTGATGACGGATCCTGCAAAAGGGTGTGAGCTCACAATGGCTTCGTGCGCGCGCCTAACGACGCCTGCACGTTACCCATAAAAGCACAAGTAAGCGGTTTCTTGAATCACTTGGACTTGAAACTTGACATTTGCCGGCACGCGAAAGTCTTGTCCGGTAGAAAACGTTTCGAACGCATCGCTACCTGGCAACTTCACCGACATTTCACCCGAAACGACTTTCATCAATTCGTTTTCGCTCGTGCCAAATTCATACGTTCCGATAGCCATTACGCCGGCGGTGGCTTTGCCGTCAGAGTTGCTGAACGCGATCGATTTTACATTGCCGTTAAAGTATTCATTGACTTGCATTGCCATGGTAACGCCTCTTTGTCTTGCAAGCGGGGTGTCTTGTTATTCGCACCGATGGTGCGGCACTTTGGTAGTGGAAGATCAAGCGTTGTGCAATTGCCCGTAGCCGATGGTTGCACCGGAAATACAAAACACCTGACATCGATTGAAGAACAATCGGTACGATGACTGACGTTGTCACCGATTCGTTATGTTTGATGCCAAAAAGAAAACCGATCGACTGAAACTGTGAGTCGTTGCCCCTGCAACTAACCAGCTCAGCCGACCGGTGAACATGATGTTATCGCCAGATTGGGGCTCGTCAAACAATTATGGGAAACAAAACTCAATTGGGCCAAAGCAAGGGGATTGCGTACCACCTTGGGTGTTCACGTCTTGCAAGAAGTTGGCGAGTTTGTTTGCGATTGGTGTGTTGAGAGTCCGCGCCTAGAAAAGACTGCAAATTCCCGGCGGAAATGCGTCATCGCGGCATATCAACCCACTGTTTGTACGTTTGTTTCACGCTTTTCGCACCAGCAGCGAATTATCGGGGCTCGCAATTCGATTCAGTTAGGGATGCTATCCACTCGTACTTCGTTCGAACTGGAGTACCTGATGCTACCAGTACTAAGCAATTCACGCCCACTGACCTTGGGCGTCATCACGTTGCTCGTGAGCCAAGGATCAGGACCGTTCGAAGGTGCGCAGCGCGACCGAGTGCTGCAACACATTTCGCCAGTCGATTCGACAGGTCCTTCCATACAGCGCCGGGAAGCTGCAACGATCGATCGGAAGTTCAGTCGCAAGTCGCTCCCTGGCAAAACGGGCTCATTGAGAGTCCATCACGGCAGACACGCACCAAAGTCGATTCAGGAATCTCAGTCCAATGTTCGTGCACGTCGTCAAGCGGTTCGGATAGAACGACCGAACCTGACTGGGGAATCGATTCCGTTTGCCCACTGTTTTCTTTCAAACGTTGCAAGTGATTGCTGTGGAACAAAGTTGGCGAGTTTCCTGACGTCGAGTAGCGCGCGGCATAGAAACAATCGCCAAGTCCGACGGCAACCGTCATTGAGATCGCGTTCTTGATGCCATAGGCGGTCGCCGTCTTTTCGACGAATCGAACCATTCGAGTTAATCCGTTTTGCACGTTATCGAGCAACCCAAATGTGAGTGCCAAATAGAACATGCGTTCGGTGTCGGTTGAGCCTTGCATCAACGGATACAGTTCCGCGTCGACGGCCATATCTAATGACTGTTTCAGCTTGTCATATCCGTTGATAAAACCGTTGTGCTGAAACAGAACGTGTTCGTATCGAAACGGATGGCAGTTGGATTCTTGAATCGCCGTTCCGCTGGTTGCCCGGACGTGGGCAAAAAATAGATGGCTGTTCAATTGGTCCGACAGATTGCGGAGGTTCCCGCTATTCCATGCCGGCCGGATCGTGTGAAATACGCCGGGTCGCGGCGAATCGCCGTACCAGCCCAAACCGCTGCCATCGCCGTTGACGGGAGTCGTCGACCGGCGTGAGTGCAAGCTTTGCCCGATGAAGGCGTCTTCTGCGCAGTACAACAACTTGTCCAACCGAATTGGATCGCCAAAGTATGCAAGCCAGCGACACATGAAATTCAACCCCTCCAGATTTGATGTCTCGAATGTGGATCAACGTGACGTGTCGAAGTAGCTCGTTAGCTCTTCAGTCATCATGTCCCATTGTTTTTGGTCACCACTGATCGCCATCATCGTTTGCTTGATCTTGCTCGCTGCCATCCCGGTGACTTGATCCATGCCGATTTTCGGTGGCATCATCAATTCGCCGCTGCTGACGACCGCATCGATCACGAACGGGCCGTCCGCTGCTTTCGCCTGTTGAATCGCCGCTTCGATATCACAGGCATGCTCGACGCGAATACCGTCCCCGCCGCACCAACGCGAATAGGCTGCCAAATCGGGGACGTCCACGCCGAGGACGTCGTCTTCAGGAACAATTCCGGCGACTTCCATCTCCAACTTCACAAATGCCAAGCTGTTGTTGTGCAGCACCAGGAGTTTTACTGGCAATTGATGTGAAACGATCGTCAACCAATCCTGCATCGCCATTGTGAAGGCTCCGTCGCCGACGATCGCCCATACCTCTCGATCGGGAAACAACATCTGGGCGCCGAGTGCACCGGGGACGCCGACTGCCATCGAACCGTGGTTGAATGAGCCGATCATTCGACGGTCGGAATGGAACGAGACATGCCGAGCAGCCCAGACGGTTGCCGTCCCCGTGTCGACGACGAAGATCGCGTCGTCCGCCGCATGTTGATCGATCATCGACAAAAAGATCTGCGGATGCAGCGGCTCGTGGTCTCGAGATGGCGAAGCATTTTCCTTCGCCGATTGCCGCCAGGACCGAAAGTTCTTACAGATCGCGTCATGGAAACGATTGGTTGGTCGTGGATCAACGATCGGCAGCAGCTTTTCCAGGGTCGCACCGATGTCGCCGTGAATGCCAAGGCTGACGGCCGTTCGATTTCCAATGTTTGGCAATCGCGTGTCGACTTGTATCGTCTTCGTTTTGTGGGGAAGGAATCCGGTATAGGGAAAATCTGTGCCTAGCATGATCAGCAAGTCACAATCCATCACGGCATGATAGCCTGATGGAATACCGATCAAGCCGGTTAGTCCTGCGACGTGCGGGCAATCGTGATCAAAAACATCGCAAGCACGCAACGAGTGTGTGATCGGTGCTTGCAGTCGTTCGGCGAGCTGGATGACTTGGTCACGACAGTCGCGGCAACCCGCACCAGCAAGGATTGCAATTTTTTCATGCTCGCGGATCATCGCTGCGACGTCTCGTACCTGAGCGTCGGATGGTGTCAGTTGAGCCTGGGATTGCACTAGCGGATGAATGAATTGATCGCCGGACGCGGGCATCGCCGCGATGTCGGCAGGGAGTTCGATCCGGCACACGGTTCGCTCGCTTAGTGCCACTTTGATCGCACGCTGAATCAAACGCGGGGCTTCTGCAGCCGAACGGATGATCGCTTGATAGCCGCATACATCCGCGAAGACTTTTTCGAGATCGACCTCTTGGTGAAAGTTCGTGCCAAGTTGTGACAAAGGGACTTGTCCCGTTACCGCAATCACTGGGCATCGTTCGCGTTTCGCGTTGTATAGTCCGTTGATTAAGTGCAGCGCACCAGGCCCAACGGTGCCGGCACAGACCGCCAAATGTCCGCTGAGTTCCGCTTGAGCAAACGCTGCGTAGCTCCCGTTGCCTTCGAACCGGACACCAACCCAATCCACACCCTCCCTGCGATGGATCGCTTGTGCGAATGGATTCAATGCGTCGCCGATGACGCCAAAGACTTGTTGCACGCCAGCCTTGATGAGCAGGTCGAGCAATTGTTCTGAAACTGTTGTTGACATAACGATTTGTTGAGGGGCACGATCACCCGCAAAGTCGAGTGGGAAAACTGGCTATGCGTTTGCCTTGATCGTTCGCGGACCGAAGCAATCGCTGCGAGCGTCGGTCCAATCACGCCCCCAAAAACTAGCATCACAGCCATCGACCAATTCATTCGGTTCGGCTTGGTAATAGATGTCTTCGTAGGACTTCACCGTGGTCGGCCCAACGCGGCGCATCAACATGCTTGGGTGGAGTTGCTCGGGGCCATCCAAGCCCATCGATGCGATCAGTCGATTGAATTCCATCACGGTTGCGTGCTGGAAATTTCTGACGCGGTGCTTCTTAACGTCAGGTTGCAAGCCTCGCGTCCGAGACGGGTCTTGCGTTGTAATGCCGGTCGGACAGCGATTCGTTTCACAGCGTTGGGCTTGAATACAGCCAAGGGCCAGCATCATCGCGCGAGCTGAATTGCAGTAATCGGCGCCTTGAATGATTCGTTTGGCCATCCCGAACGCAGAGGTGATTTTTCCGCTGCACCCGACTTTGATCGCGTCACGCAATCCACATGCGATCAACGATTGGTTGACGAAATGCAAACCCTCGGTCAGTGGCACACCGACGTGGTCTTCAAACTCTAGCGGAGCCGCACCGGTCCCGCCTTCACCACCATCGACGATGATGTAGTCGGGCAAGATATTCGTCTCCAACATCGCTTTACAAATCGCCAAGAATTCACTTCGGTGACCAATACAAAGCTTGAATCCGACCGGTTTCCAGCCACATAGTTCGCGTAGTTGTTCGAGGAACTGCAACAGACCGATCGGCGTATTGAACTCCGTATGCCCCGGTGGCGAAACACATTTTTGATGGGCGGGGACACCACGAACCTTGGCGATTTCTTCCGTCATCTTCGACGCCGGCATCACACCTCCCAAGCCAGGCTTTGCACCTTGAGAGAGTTTCACGGTGACGCACTTGACCGCTTGCTCGGCTGCCTTTTCGGCGAACTGTTCTGGATCGAACCGGCCGTCCTCGGTTCTGCATCCGAAGTACGCTGTGCCAATTTCCCAAACCAGATCGCCGCCGGGCCGGAGGTGATATTGGCTCAACCCACCTTCACCGGTCGCATGGGCGAACGCACCAAGTTTGGCTCCACCATTCAGCGCTAAAACCGCGTTGGCACTCAGCGAACCAAAGCTCATTGATGACACGTTCAACAATGCCATGTCGTACGGATGCTTGCAGGCCGCACCGCCAATTGTGATACGAAACTGTTCGGGGTTCGCGTCCTTGGGAGCGATCGTGTGGTTAAGCCATTCATACCCTGACGCATAGACATCAAGCTCGGTACCAAACGATTTCTCTTGATGTTCCTTCGCGGCCCGCTCGTAAACCATCTGGCGGTCGTTGAAACTTAGCGGAGACCCATGAGTGTCGTCTTCCACAAAGTACTGATGAATCTCCGGCCGGATCTCTTCAGAAAAGAACCGGCCATAAGCGAGCAGTGGATAGATCCGCAGCAGGTTGTTTGTCGGATGGAACAGGTTGTAGCATCCGAGAATGGCAAGTGCGGACAATGGTATCGCCGCCCCTAGCCATAGCAGGGAACCGGCGGTGGAGTAGTAACCGGTGGCGAAAGCGGTTGCGACCACAATCACCAACGGAACATAGCGGAGGAAACTCAACATGCTGTGGATCAGATCAAATTCGGTCGGCTGGGTTACGTCTACCGAGGGCCTCATTGCTGAGGCTTTAGTTTTCGTTTACCCAGGCCCGGGCATCCGCAAGGTGCGACGTATCGAAATACTTGATCTTTGCCGTGGTGAATGGCCGGCAGAACACAGACATCCCTTTTTCCCAGCGACTATCGCCGACAACGGCCAAACGCTCGATGTCGTTGAAGTGCTTGACATCAAATTTGATGTCGTCCCAGAGGGCTTCGGCATCCCAGCCATGGAAATCGCTGAAAACGACTAGCAGCCGGATCTTGCCGTACTGTTCGATTCGGTGCTCCGTCAACGGTACGAAATGCTCGTAGTCCGCACCGGACAACTTGCCAGTCAAATGGACTTCAATCGTCTTGCCGCCGTCGACTTCGGTTACGCTCGTGGACATCGTTCGATTCTCCATCGCTCAAGTGCTTGGCCGCAGGGACACATCTCGATGTGTTCTTGCTGAGCCAACGGATAACGATTGCTGTGATCCTGCTAGGCCCGTGCCACATCGAAGAAATTTTGTCCAGATTCTTTGCGAAGAAGCTAAATTCTGTTGTGGTGTGGTTGGTAGCCCTCAATACACCGGCAACTATTTGGGCGGCCGCAATGTGTTCTAGATGCGTTCCAGGCAGACGCGCGCGATAGCGTCGCGGGCTGGGCGGATTGAGCGTGTGCTTGTGGTCCCTACCTGACATGCGAACAGTTTCCGTCAGGTGGGAAAGCAACGCGTAAAGTGATCAAACATTGCCCGACGCGATCAAGAACTGGGCGAGTTTTGATTACGCGGATTTCCTGTTCAGTGCACGACCCGATCTTGTGTGATCGATGAACAGGGTGATTGCGATTTGGACAAATCGCAATCGGAAACAATATGCGACCCCCGCGTGCATGCACGGATTGAGCCTACTCGGCTGCGACCGCTGCGTCACGTTGCCGAATCAGTGCGTTGATCTCTTCATCCGCGGGGCGAATTTCGAAAGGCCCAACGCGCACCCCGGGATGCTTCGACATCAGTTCTATTGCGTGCTCCATGTTGTTCGCTTCGAGCAACAAGATCCCGCCGAGCACTTCTTTGGTTTCTGCGAAAGGACCGTCGACGGCTTCAATTTCGCCATTCACATTGTGCAGAGTGACCGCTTTTTGTGACCAACCCAACGCTTCTCCGCCGAGGAAGTGTCCGCCAAGGCGAAGCTCGTCGTCGTATTCGAAACAGGCCTCCATCATCCGCTTGCCCTCTTCAGGAGGGACTTCGGCAAACTTCTTTTCGTCGATGTAACCTAGGCAAACGAATTTCATACCGGTACTCAGTTGCTTGAAGGTGAGATGAGCCGGAGCTTGATTGCGCGAACAACAGCGCAACGCGTCAGGAACCAGCTTTATCAACTGGTCGAAGGCGGTTGCATCGGATCGACAGCAAACCTCGCATTTTATGAAAAAACGAGTCAGCTTGCCCGAGTGCGTTTGCGGCTGCCTTTTCGTCGCGGTTTGACGAGCTTATGAAAAACCGAAAGCGTTCCAAGGATCATCCGTCGTTTGCGACGGAGAGTTTTGTCTCCGGCAACCCAGCGGCGAAACATTCCTGCGAAGAACGAAATCGACTCACGTCGTTCTTGAATGTTGTTTGGCAAGTCTTTGTTGTCGGCTCTGAACTCACAGAGTTGGTAACCGTAGTTCGGCATCGTGACGTCATGATCGATAAAGCCGATCGCCGCAAGTCGTTGGATATTGGTTCCACTTGCCGCAAACGCGAGCATGCAAAAGTCGTCCGCTGAAGGGTCTTTGGCAAGCACTGCAATTTGATAAAACACCGAATAGCTGATCGCATTTGCGACTTTCTTGGTCGCCGGAGGCGGGTCACAGGAAAACTCCACGGCGGAATCCAAGACGATGTGCTGGCTTTCTGGCAAGACGTCATCGGGGCCGATGTCCATGAACGAGATTTGGCCATTTCGCATGGCTTCGTACGCCTTCGCGGTGACAGGCAAGACGACGGTTAAGGCGACACGTTGGCCGTCAACGATCGGATGCATCAAGGTTTCGTCGTTTGCCTGCCATAGTTTGACGTAGCGGTCGACATAGCGGTCACGCTCTTGATTGAGCAAGTCATCGGCGAGTTGAAACTCTTCGACCTCTTCTCCACATTGACGCAGATGTTCTCGCCAACCGTCACGCATTTGCTCGATCGACGCCCGCGCGTCGTCCTTGTCACGGCAGTAGGCCAGATCATCGGGCAGCAAGTGGTTTTGGACGTAGCTGCTGAGACTCCATGGCCACGACGCGAATGCCTGTTCGGTAGGGCGCACCGATGCGCCGGGGCTGGTCATCTCGTCAAGTTGAAAGCCGAGGATGTTTCCAACAGATTCCAGTGCGGCAAATTCACGAGTGTAGACGCTGGACTCGACATCAACGATCAACGTTAGTGCGACGTCGGCGGCGTCAGCAAGATCTTGTTGAGAAAGTCCAAGTTCGACACGCCGGTCGCGAATCAATTCGCCTCGCGTGCGAATTCCATAGTTGGTGGTCATTGGGACGAAGTGGTCATGCAGTGCAGAAGTACAAAGAAAAGGGGCACCCGCCAATTGCCCGCGGTCATCTCATTCGTTGGCGACCGCACTCTCTATTGTGACTTGGCACGATGAAATGAAAAGTCGTTCTGCAAGTTTGAAACGGCAATTTCCCTCGTGAATAAACACGTTTGCCCACGCACTTTGATCTGATGTCAGCGGCGATGTTGATGACCGTTTCGAACGAACTGTGAGCGATTCGAACAGGAAAGCGTTCAATACGACCACCTCGAATCAGCCAAACCAATCCGCCCATCTGGAATCGTTAAAAACTACCTGAATTTGGTATTGGTCGAAATCGTTACACGCCCTACACTTCTCGCCAGTGAAGGATTCAACCGCGTCTGACGCGGATCACTTCGGCTCGCAGGATGTGACCGATCGAATGGATTCGAATTAGACATTGGACGTCTAAAATTATTAAACCCCAGCGACCAATCTCTCGGTCGCTGGGGTTGATTTGTTTCTGGAGCGATCGTTTTGCGAATCTGCTTACAGCTTGCTCATCGCTTCTTTCGCAACGCTGACGCATTGACGGATATCGTCAATCGGATCCTTGGGGTTCTCTTCGTATTCCAACGAGATCGCGCCGTTGGTTGGAAAGCCAGTCGATTTGAGCGCCATGAATACGCCTTCGACATCCAAGTGACCTTTGCCAAGGATCACTCCTTTGGTGCGGTCTTGCATCTCTTCGAAGTCTTTCAGGTGGATGCCAAACAGTCGCCCTTGAAGTAAACGGATGACTTCGGTCGGACGTTGGCCTGAGCGGATGTAGTGTCCCAGGTCTGCACAAGCACCGATGCGTTCGTCGTGGCCTTCGATCGCGGTGAGTACGTCGACGGCTTTGTTGTAACGGTGACGGGGGCCATGATTGTGAATCGCGACGCGGATATCGAACTCTTTGACCAACTCGTCGAGACTGTCGAAAGAGTCCGGATCGGGATCGGCGGTGATGGCGGGAACACCAAGCGCTTTTGCGAATTCGAATAGCTTGCGGTTCTCGTCAGCGTTCTTGGTTAATCGGTTGACGCCATGAGCCGAAATCGACATGCCCAGATCGGCGACCTTTTTCTTCATCGCTTCAATCGCTTCGGCTGACGAGTCGATCGGCAGCATCCCGCTGTAGAATTCGACTTGCTGGAAACCAAGGTCGTGAGCGTGCTGAAGCGCTTCGTCGACGTTGTAGCCGCGTAAGGAGTAGAGCTGGATCCCAAGCTTGTAGCCGGCGTCTTCGGCGGCCGAGGTTACTCGTGGAAGGCTTGCCGCCGAGGCTGTCGCAGCAACTGCGGCCAGAAATTGACGACGTGAAGGGGCGAAATTGTGCATAGTCATAAATTCCAAGACAATTTGGATCTGAAAAAATGGCGACGGATTAGGCTGGGGAAAGGATCCGTCGACGAAAAGCGAGGGCGACATTGCGCAGTTCAGTTGACGCTGGAGTGTCCTCGCTCGCTACCTTATCCGGGCCGCATTGTAGAACACACCGACCGCCTGATGCGGCATTCGGGGGATGGGTGGCCGGAAAAGATTCGAATGCTACATTGACGTTTGGATTTGACGGTAAAATCCGACGCAAATCTCGAGAACTACCCCATCGCCACTGGGTGGGGCGAACACGATCGTAACGACTTACATAGGTGAACAACTTGTCCATGACACAACGCACTCTCGGTCTCGTCGCAGCGCTGCTGCTGATTCTCGGTTCGAACGCACAGGCCGAAGATGGTAAGTGGGTTTCTCTGTTCGACGGAAAAACGCTTGACGGTTGGCAAAAAGTCGGCGGCGACGACAGCCACTGGGACGTCAAAGACGGCGCCATCCAAGGAACCGGCAACCCTTCGATGCTGGTCACCACCTCCGGCCCCTACAAAAACTTCCGTTATCGCGCCGAAGTCAAAATCAATGACGGCGGAAACTCCGGCCTGTATTTCCGTACTTCGCCAAAGCCTGGATTCTTGGACGGCTACGAAGCACAGATCGACAGCACCCATACCGACCCGATCCGCACCGGTTCGATCTACGGTATGTGCCACGTCTACAAGCAAGTTTCAAAACCCGATACCTGGTTCACCTACGAATTGGAAGTCCGTGATGATGTATGGCGCGGTCGTGAAATGACCCGCATCAAAGTCACCATCGATGGCGACGAGCTGTTCGAATACCTGGACTTCGACAAGACCTTCAAGAAAGGCCACTTCGCGTTCCAACAACACGATCCCGGCAGCGTTGTCGAGATCCGCAAAGTCGAAGTGATGCCATTGAAAGACTAGTTCTCACTCGACAACGTTAAGTCACGCCAATCGCGGTTCCTGTTTTCAGGGGCCGCGATTTTTCTTTGCGCTGCGACTACAACGCCGTGACCACAACACGGAATTCGAGACGCGCAATCGGCACGGTTACCGGCGACATCACCACGACGCTTATACTGGTGGCAACTCGCCAATCATCGAAGGATGTCAAACACTTCCCTCCTCTGCCCCACCGCGCCAAAGATGAAACCAAACCGACTGTTCTGGCTTGCCTTTGCAATGTCCCTCGCTCTCTCCTGTTCGGTCGAGACCACCTCCGCTCAAGACAAACCGTCGTCCGAAATCGGAACGCTGGATCCAGAAATGGCCCAGCCCAAGCCTTCTGCGGATGGCTTGGTTTGGTACGACGTCACGACGTGGGATGTCGAGGGACGAATCTTGCCAGACCAAGAACGCCTGCGATGGTTCGACCGATTGCCGGCCTCGGCACAGCAGTCTGTGACGTCGAATGTGTGGAACCTCAGCAGGCACTCCGCCGGAATGATGGTTCGATTCAAAACCGATGCGACCAACATTCACGTCCACTACAAATTGCTGAGCGCCAATTTGGCGATGCAGCACATGCCGGCGACCGGCGTTAGCGGAATCGACTTGTACGCTCGCGACGAAAATGGGAATTGGCGTTGGGTGCAAGTCACACGTCCAAACAGCCAAGAAGTAAAAACTGTCTTGGCGAAAGACATCGCACCCGGTGATCGAGAATTCGCCGCCTACTTGCCACTTTACAACGGTATCGATTCACTCAGCATCGGTGTACCAGCTGGAAGTCATTTTCAAACGCTTGCGCCCCGTTCCAAACCGATTGTATTTTATGGAACCAGCATCACGCACGGTGCTTGCGCAAGCCGTCCCGGAATGGTTCACACCGCGATTCTGGGACGTCGATTTGATCACCCTGTTGTCAACTTGGGATTTTCAGGCAACGGAAAAATGCATCAAGCCGTTGGCGAGTACTTGGTGCAGATCGATGCAGCGGTCTACGTCATCGACTGCCTTCCCAACATGAATGCAAAAATGGTCGATGAACGTTGTGTACCGTTGGTCAACCAGATCCGCGCCGCAAAGCCCGATACTCCGATTGTCTTGGTCGAGGATCGGCGCAACACAAACAGCTGGATCTTGCCAGCACGCGATGCACATCACACCGCGAATCACGATGCCTTGAAGCAAGCCTTCAAACGTCTGACCGATGACGGAGTCGAGCAGCTTTACTACGTTCCCGGCGATGAACTGTATGGGACCGATGGCGATGGCGCGACTGACGGTTCGCATGCCAGCGACCTTGGGTTCTATCGCCAAGCGGACGTATTCGAGCCCATTCTGCGTGCAGCGATCAATTGATTCACCTTTGCTACCAACACCCCACGGAAACCAATCGAGATGCGTTCAATCTCCAAACTACTCGCCACATTGACTGTGCTGACGGCCTGGCACCCGGCTATTGGACAAGACCGCGCCCCCGAGCCCAACGAACGTCAGTACTTGCTCGATCGCGTTGATGATGTGGCGATCGTTCAGTTATACGTCGACGGGTTCGAGCAATTGCCACTTCGCGAGAAAGCCCTGATCTACCATTTGTCCCAAGCCGCGATCGCCGGACGCGATATCTACATCGATCAGCGTTATCGCTATTCACTCACCATTCGAACGTTGCTCGAAGGTGTGCTGGAACATCCCCAAGGCATCGACAAGGTGACTTTGTCAGCGATCGAAAAGTACATGAAACTGTTTTGGGTCAACAACGGACCGCACAGTTCACTGACCGCGCAAAAGAACTTGATGGAGTGTGATCCAGAATCCTTGGAAGCCGCCATCGAGATAGCGATTGCCAACGGGGCACTGATGCCCGAAGGTACGACGGAGCTTGAACCGCTGTTGGATGAGCTTGCCCCGGTATTTTTCGACGAAGACTACGAATCCCACGTGACGCAAAAGTCACCCGCTGACGGCCGCGACATCTTGGTTGCCAGTGCCAACAACTTTTATGAAAACGTCACGATGCAAGACATCGAAGGTTTTCGCGAACAGTATCCGTTGAATTCACGCGTGGTGAAACAAGCCGACGGCCAGATCGTCGAACAGGTCTACCGGATGGGCTTGGACGAATACGTTCCGGCCGGGTTGTATGCGAAACAGATCACCGGAATTGTCGACCATTTGGAAGCCGCGATTCCCTATGCGACGCCACAGATGGCCCAGGCAATCGGTGCTCTGATTCACTTCTATAAAACTGGTGACGCGAGGGACTTTTACGAATACAACATCGCTTGGGTCGACGACAAAGACAGCCCGGTTGACACGATCAACGGGTTTATCGAGGTCTACGTCGACGCCCGTGGAATGAAGGGGGCGTGGGAAGCGGTCGTGTATTTCAACGATCCGGTGAAGATGGACATGATCCGCAAATTTGCCGACAACGCTCAGTGGTTCGAAGACCATATGCCTTACGACCAGCGATTCCGCAAAGCGAACGTCAAAGGCATCTCGGCCAAAGCTATCCAAGTCGTCATGGAGACTGGTGACTCGGGACCAGTGACCCCGATCGGAATCAATTTGCCCAACGATCCGGTCGTTCGGCAGCGTTACGGCAGCAAGTCAGTGTCGCTGAGTAACGTGATGGAAGCGTACGACAAGTCGGGTTCGAAAGCGGCCCGCTCGGAGTTCTGCTTTGACGAAGCCGAGGCCGCACGCGCTGACAAATGGAAAACCGAAGCCTTGGCTCTCGAAGTCAACATGCACGAGGTGATCGGTCACGCGTCCGGTCAAGTGAACGCGGGTGTCGAGCCGGCGGTTTCGATCAAAGAGTACTACAGCGCACTCGAAGAAGGACGCGCCGATTTGGTTGCGCTATACTTCATCGGGAACGAAAAGCTAATCGAATTGGGCTTGGTGGCGAACGAAGCCGATCTTCAAGAATTGCAATTGGCGGCCTATGAAGCGTATACACGCAACGCAATGACACAGCTGCGTCGCATCAAAACCGGTACCACGATCGAAGAAGATCACATGCGAAATCGCCAGATGATTGTCGGCTGGCTGGCTGCAAATACGAGTGCGATTCAAGTTGACCAACGTGACGGAAAAACGTTCTTTCGCGTCGCTGATGTGAAAGCGTGGCATGCCGGCGTCGGACGACTGCTGGCCGAAGTACAACGAATCAAATCTGAAGGCGACCGCGCGTCGGCCGAACGGTTAATGAAGGACTACGCGATCAATATCAACATCGATCTTCGTGATGAAGTCTTGGATCGTTATGCGGACTTAGATCCGCCCGCTTACACAGGCTTCGTCCAGCCGACGTTGACGGCGGTCACGAACGATGCCGGAGAGATCACCGATGTGCAGATTTCGTATCCGCTAGACCTCAAACAGCAGATGCTTGATTGGTCGCCAGAGCCGGCGAACTGATGGTCTGCGAATCGATGGCCGACTGTGACTAGAACAGGCCAATTAATCGCAATGCCGCAATTGCGGTGAATGCCAAGAGGATGCCGTTGAAAAGTGTTTGTGGAACCCGCGAGACCAACCAACGTCCGGAGAAAATTCCGATGGGAATCGCGGTCGACATCAATGCCCCGACGGCAAGCGACTTGGAAGTGATCAGCCCTAGGTTGTAGCTAAGCGGCAGCTTGAGCACGTTCAAAACCAGGAACAACCACGCTGCCGTTCCGATCAGTTCCCATTTTGGCAAACTGATTGCGATCAAGTACAGCGCGACCACTGGTCCGGCCGCGTTGGCAAGCATGGTGGTCACGCCGGCCAGAAATCCGAGCGCGATCGCGAAGGCTGTCGAATGCGGCACCTTGTCGAACCATCCCGGTTTCCACATCCGAATGACTTGGACACCGGTTAGCGTCAAAATGATGGTGCCGACGAGTCGCTTGAAGATCGTTTCGTCGAGCACTCCCATCATCTGCCAGCCGACCAAGATTCCCACTAACGTTGGCGGTAGCAGTCGCCGCACTTGACCCCAGTCGGCTTTTCGTCCGAAGACTTTGATCGCGAAAAAGTCACCGACGACTAGCATCGGCAGCAGCACACCGGTGGATTCTTTGGCACCGAAAATCGACGCGTAGACAACGACATGAAACATGCTGATGCCCGGGAATCCCGATTTGGAGATACCGATTCCCATCGCCCCAAGAAATAGCAGCGTGAATTCGAGGGCGGAGAGATTGGAGAGCATCGGTTCGGAAAACTGCGGGAGTCGGTCAGGCAAGGTTGGCCTGACGATAGCGTTTTCGCTCTCGTTCGTTAACTGGGATAGACCCAATCGCCGCGATAATCACGCCGCATCAACGCGGCGGCTTCGGGATCATTTGGGATCATTTCACGATCGCCATCCCATTGAATGCTGCGTCCGAGCTTCATCGACAACATCCCCAGCAGGCTGAGAGTCGTCGCTTGATGTCCGATCACAATGTCAGCAGCGGGTTTTTGGCCGGTCTCGATCGAGTTCAAAAAATCCTTCCACAGCAACTGGATGTTGTGTCCGTCGGGTTCTTGCAGTTGGTGGTCTTCGTGAATGACGGGTTTCTTGCTGTCCGCCGGATAGAACGTCCAGCCATCACGCCAGCCCATGTGGACGGTGCCGTTGGTGCCATAGAAATAACAACCGACACTTGATTGTTCGGGGCCGTTCCCGGCGAATTTGCGATGTTCCCAGTAAGCGGTGAAGTTATCAAACTTGTACGTCGCGATTTGATGATCCGGCGCGTCCGTGGTCTGTTCGTCGTCGGTAAGGACTACTTCACCGGCGATCGGTCGACCGCCACTGGAATACACCGAAGTCGGCGATTGCTGGTCCGCCCACCACAACACTTGGTCAAGCCAATGCACACCCCAATCACCAAGCGTACCGTTGGCAAAGTCGAGGTAGTGACGAAAACCACCGGGATGGATACGGCGACAGAACGGTCGCATTGGCGCTGGCCCACAGTACATTTCCCAATCCAGGTTCTCTGGCGGTTCACTATTGCGTGTCGGCCGTTCGGCTCCACCGCGTGAATGCACAAACATCTTCACCATCCCGATGTCGCCGGCACCGCCGTCTTTCAAGAATTTCATTCCCGAAACGTGGTGCGGTCCGATACGTCGGTGCAATCCGACTTGGACGATCCGGTCAGACTCTTTGGCCAATTTGACCATCGCTTGGCTTTCGCCGATCGTGTGTCCGGTCGGTTTTTCGATAAAGACGTGCGCACCGGCGTTGATCGCCGCGATCGTTTGTAGCGCGTGCCAGTGATCGGGAGACGCGATGATCGCGACCTCGATGTCTTCTTTTTCGAGCAGCTCGCGATAGTCGCTATAGGTGTTTGGCGTGTCGCCGCACAGGTCATTGACCTCTTCGGCGTTGATCTCCAATCGATCGCTATCGACATCGCACAAAGCGACAACCTTGGTTTGGCCTGCCGTCAAAGCTTCACGCAAGATGTTCATTCCCCACCAGCCCGAACCGATCAATGCGGTGCGGTACTTTTTATCTTTCGGCGCCGCGTGGACAGCGGGTGCCGAGGCCCAAGTTGCGGCGGCGGCGGTACCGGCTAGGAAGCTACGACGTTTCAGGTTCATAGTGACAATCGTGGTGGAGTGTTGCTTAGATGAGAAAGGTTTGAATCGCCGCGATAGTTTACTCGCGGCAATCGACGCAAACGACTTCGCCGTGAATCGTTCGGCAATAGATCTGATCATTTGAAAACACAGGGCTGGTCCAGCACTTGCCTTCCAAGACGTTCATTTCCGAAATCGGCTGCCAACCGTCGGGCGTTGCCGGTGCGGTGATCAGAACGCCTTCTTCGGTCAGAACTAGCAGTTGGTTATTGACCATTGATAGTCCGCTCGGTCGTAAGTCGTCGGTTGACCATTCGACTTCGCCGGTCGCCCAGTCCAAGCATTTCAAACTGCCGCCGCTTTCCATGTCTCCGTCGATTCCGTACAGCTTGCCTTGATAGAGAATCGAACCATGGATTTGGTTCTTCATCTCTTTGTTCTTCCAAATCGCATCGGGTTTTTCGCTGCTGAGGTCAAACAAGCCTGCACCGCGGTTGTATCCGGACGATAAAAACATCTGATTGTTGTTGACAATCGGATCGGCAGCGTTGCAGTTGAAGCTCGTCAGCCAGCGTACGGCCCAGAGTTCTTTCCCGGTTTCGACTTCAACGCCGACGTACGTTTTCCCAGATGCGATGATCACGGCTGCGGGATCAGAATTTGGAATCGGCACCGGGGAAGCGTAGCCGCATTCGCGGTCATCGGACTGCCAAATCAATTCGCCGGTTTGTTTATTGACCGCCATTCCGGCTTCGCCAAGGTTCAAAATCAGTTTGTCGCCAAGGACCAAGGGCGCGGCGGAGCATCCCCATCCTGGCAAGCGGACTTGGGCGCGATCGGCCAACGACGTTTTCCAAATTTGTTCGCCGCTTTTGAGTGTCAAGCAGAACAGCTCGCCCATTCGGCTGAACACATAAACGTTGTCGCCGTCGATCGTCGGCGTGGAAGTTGGTCCACCTTCAAAATCGCGATCATCAAGCGGCGCTGGGAACTTGAATTGCCAAGTCGTTTTACCGGATTCTTGGTCTAACGCGGTGACGACCGAATCATCGCCTTGGTGTCCCATGGTGATCACAAGTCCGTCGTGGCACACGAACGAGGAAAATCCGATGCCGACCGACGCACGCCAACGAATCTTGGAGTCACTCTTCGGTAGTTCTCCCGACCATTTTTCTGATTGGGCGATTCCGTCAAGGTTGGGGCCTCGCCAACGAAACCAGTCTTGGCCGAGTGACTGATTACACAAAACAACGAAAACTGCGAACAGCGAAGCGAGCTGGTGCGAAGCAAACATAGGCAGGGGCGGGGGGATGATCATGAGGCGGGGCGTCGGATCCAAAGTTTAATGGCAGTTCATCGATCCGACAAAGCATATCTGCCGCGAAAGCCGAGCCGGCCGTGGCTGTGTTGTGCGACTGGGAGGGTTTTCAAGCGAGTCGGGATGGACAAAACTCCTTCGAATCCAGTAAACCGCTGAATGGTGCACCCTCCATATAGTGGCCCCGCAGTGGGGGTGTGGAAACGCGAAATTTTCTGCGTCGTACTCATTCACCAAATCGAGCAGTGATTTGAATTTAGTTTTGATCTACATAGGATGGATCCTGATCGTCAGTTTGGGAACTTTCTTCATCTATGTCGCTGACAAACGGTCGGCTCAGCGGGGACGTTGGCGCGTTCCAGAGGCGACGTTGCACATTTGGGCGGTCCTCGGCGGGTGGCCCGGCGCCTGGATCGCACAACGAATGGTGCGTCACAAAACTCGGAAGTTGTCGTTCCAAATCGCGTTTTACTTGACGATCGTTTTGCACGCGTTGATTGTCGTGTTGATCGGTTTTCTGTATTTCAAGATGATCGAACAGCAGACTTAGACGTCGGTCCCACCTCAACGACACTGATCTATCGCTATTGCTTTCTGTCTAAGGTAAATTGCTGCCCTCTGTCGCTGTGGGCACAACGATATTGCCCTACCCGTCGTGATCGCGTCTCCCTTCCCACCGCTCTCGGCCTTCTGCATCTATGGATCGCCTGCCAGACACTTCTGAATCTGCCACGCGATTCTCCACTTCAATCGCAGGGATTCTGATCGGTGCAAATATCACCGGCGTGCTGCTGAGCTATTTGTTGATGCTGTATTTAGCTCATCGATTGTCCGCGCACGAGTTTGACGGATTCGTCGGGGCGATTGCGGTGCTCACCATGTTTGGTGCGCTCGCCGAAGCAGGGGTGGGGAAGTACGCCTATAAACGCATTCCATTGGCGGATCAATCCGATAGTCGCCGTCAACGGAAAGCCTATTTTGCCTTCGCAAAGCGAATGGTCTTCGTCGTCAGTGCACTGTTTGTTGCAATCGGTATTGGACTCGAATCGCAGTTGGTGCGGGGCGCTGTTGAGTTGACGTCGTTAACTGCGGTGCTGTTTATTCCGGCGATTGCAGGGTGTGGTGTGGCAGTCGATTTGCTGATCGCAAGTCGGTCGCCGATTTTGGGGACATTGATCGCGCGTGCCTTGGTGCCGACCGTCACGCTAACATTGATTTTGGCAAGCGCGCATTGGATTAAATCGTTTGATGCGACCCTGGCGGTCATTTGTTTCGGAATCGGCAGTGTCGTCGGGCTACTCGTTTGCTTACCGCTTTTGATTGAACGTTCGCAGCCGGACATCGGACCAGACGATTCCATCGCAAACGAATCGACGACAGGGATCCAGTGGGGGCATTGGCTGTATCGCAGTCTTTCATACTTTGCGATCGGGTGCGCGATCACGTGGCTTTTCAAAGCACCGCTCGTTGTGCTCCACCACTTGCCGCACTCTTCGGCGGAATTGGGGTTGCTTGCCCCAGCGTTTGAGACGGGCTGTCTCGTCCTGTTGCTTTCGAAGTCCGCCGACAAATACTACTTCCCGATGCTTGCTGTCGCGATTGATACTGGAGACATGGAATCTGACCAGCTTCTTCGAAGACGTCGTCAAGCTGTGATCGGTGGAGCGGCACTTGTGTTTTGGGTGATTTTGTACCAATTCGGCGACTGGATTCTGTCGTTGTTTGGACCCCAGTTTGTGACGTCGCACACGGCACTGATCTGGATCAGTTCGGGGGCATGTCTGTGGACGTTGTTTTCGCTTTCGCCTACCGCGTTGCTGTTCATGGGCCAGTCACGACAGCTTGCCGCCAACTTGATCCTGCACTCGGTCGCTATGGTCGGAATGATACCGATCGCGTTTCTAGAAGCCGGCAGCAACGGTGTCGCGTGCGTGTTTGCGATCTGCCTCGGATCGGCTGCGATCGTCGCCAAGTACCAAGAACACCGGGCTTGGCGTAACACGAAACTCGCAGTTTAGACTTCGGCAAGTGGTGCCGTTGCGTCGCCGAACGTCTCGCGATTGACCCCCATCACCTTCATCATGCTGAGGTACAAGCGACACATCTGGCGATCGGGATTGTCACTGTAGTCAAGATTTTGCCCGCCTTTGATTTTACCGCCACCACCGCCAAGCATGACGACCGGCAAGCGTGACGCATCGTGCTGCCCGTTCCGCATGCTCGAACACAGCATCAGCATCGAGTTGTCAAGCAAAGTTCGTTCGCCTTCTTCGATCGAGTCCATCTTCGCCGCCAAGTAGCGGAATTGTTCCAAGAAGAATTGATTGACCGTCAACCAATCTTCGTTGTCGGTGTGAGAGAGCAAGTGATGGATCATGTAGTCGATTCCCAAGTGCGGGAATCGCAACGTGCCATGGTCGTTGTTCAGTTTCAAAGTACAGACACGCGTTGTGTCTGTTTGAAATGCCAAGACAAGGATGTCACACATCAGCCGCATGTGTTCGACGATGTCTTGTGGATAGCCATCAACGGGACGAGCCATGTTGGGTTTTTCCAAGGTTGGACGCCAGCCTTGTAGTTCGCCACGCTGCCCAGCCCGATCCAAGCGTGATTCGACTTCGCGGACCGAGTGAAGGTACTCATCAAGCTTTTGTTGATCGCGGTGGCTGATTCCGCGACGGAAATCTTTGGCGTCCTCCAATACCGCATCCAACACGCTCTTGTCACCTTGCTGTGCGGCGTCTTTGAATAGCTGATCAAATGCGAGGGCCGGATAAACTTCCAGCGGTGTCGGTGTTGTCGGACTGCTCCATGAAATATGCGAGCTGTAAAGCATCGAATAATTTTTGTGGACCGACGGATTGGATTTCTCGCAGCCAAGCACCAAGCTGGGCAGTTTGGTTTGGCGACCGAGGTGCTGCGCGACGACTTGATCGACGCTGGTACCCGATCGGATTTTTCCGCCGGAGGACAGCGGGGCACCAGACAATAGGTTGCCTGTCTGTGAGCTGTGGATGTTGCCTTTCAATGCTTCGGCGTTGTACAAACCGTTGATGAAAACCATTCGGTCACGGAATTCATTCAGCGGATGCAAGACGCGCCCAAGCTTCATCTCGCTTCCCTGACCTTCGGCCCACCATTCGGTCGAGTGATAGCCGCAACCGGAAAACAAAATTGCCATTCGGGTCGGCGCGGATGCTGAATCGCTCGTCGATGTTGGCGATTCGCTCCAGACCGAGCGGGACTCCATCCAAGGCAACGCCATGCTGACGCCGATTCCACGCAAGAATGTACGGCGCTGAACTGATGTTGAAGGCATGCGACAATCCGAAAGGTGGGCGAAAGCAGGAGGGGATTAGGGTTGGACCCAATCGGCACCACGAATCCGCCGAAACGGCGGACTGGTGACAATCGATTTTACAGCAATCCGGACAAGATCATCATTTGAATGAAGCGTTTGCCGGATTTCATCGAGTAGGACTTCGTCGGACAACTGGACTTCACGACCGAGCGAGTAGCCCAAGAGTTTGCGGCAGAATTGACGGAGAAAATCGTCGCGTCGCTCGCCGAGCAGGTAGTTTCGTAAACCGTCGATTCCATTGAGTTCTGTGCCATCGGATGATAGCGCCGACGTGTCCGTGGGCACAGGACGAATACGCCCGATCGCGTCGTACTGTTCGAGTGCGAAACCATATGGATCGATTAACTCGTGACACTTGGCGCATTCCGGGGCGGAGCTATGGAGCTCGATCAATTGTCTCGCCGTCAAGCCTTCAGGAACTTGATCAGGAAGCTGTGGCACATTGGCTGGTGGTCGTGGCAATCGCTGACCCAGCAACGTTTCATAGACGTAATTTCCCCGCAAGATCGGACTGGTTCGGGACGCGCCCGATTGACTGGCCAAGACTGTCGCCATCGCCAGGATACCGCCTCGTCCGACGTCACCGGCGGCATCGACTTTCACCCAGTCGTCGCCGTGCACTCCATCAATGCCATAGTGTTTGGCCATACGCTCGTTGACGAAGACATGGTCCGCATCCAAGATCGCGGTGACCGGGCGATTGGATCGAAATAGGTCGTCAAAGAAGCGAATGGTTTCTTCGTACATCTCCTGACGCAGCACTGCAAACTCGGGATAGAGCTTTTCGTTCTTGTCGTCGTTTTGGTCAAAGTTTCGCAGGTGCAGCCACTGACACGCGAACTGAATTGCCAAACGTCGTGACCGCGGATCGTCCAACATACGATCGACTTGCTGTTCAAGAATCCTGTCGTCCAACAAGCGACCGTCGAGAGCAAGCTGCAATAGCTCGTCATCCGGCATGGATGACCACAAGAAGTAACTCAATCGGTTCGCCAATTCGATTCCGTTTACTTCCGCCGGTGCGTTGCCTGGTGGTTGAACCTCGCGGCGATATAGAAACGATGGCGAAGCAAGAACGCGTGCTAGCAGTAACTTAATCGCGGGTTCATGGTCCAATCCTTCGGCACGCAATATTTGGTAGAGATCGCGGATCTGGTCGAATTCTTCTGTCTCCAGCGGGCGACGCCAAGCCCGGTTCGCAAATTCAATTACTGAATTGACGTGCAACGGTTCTAGCTGCATTTGCCGCTGACGAAACGCTTCTGCCCGAGCGGTTACACCGGGTTTGAGTGGGTCCCAAACTTTGACTAAATCGGGGCGATCTTGCGTCGCAAATTCACGTAACTGTTCGAATGCGACTTCGTAACGCAGCGGTTCTTGGGCGACGAACAGCATCTCGTCCCACATGGCGTTCAGTGTTGCGATCTCATCCTCACTGAGTATCAAACGCTGAAGAGCCTCGTCTTGGCGATGGTACAGACTGAGTGTGACGACTTCGTCAACAGGGACGATTCTTGTGTAGCAAACTGCTGGAGGAAACAGTTCGCGAAATCGTCGATAGCTGTTTGCAATTTCTTCGAATCGTTTGGATCCCGGCACGGCAAGCGTCGGTTGTTCCAGACCCACTTCGGCTGCGGTAAGCGGAGTCGAACTGACCGCGATCCGAACACTGCCGGGGTTTCCATCGCTTTTCGCCAGGCTGGCTTGTGCTTCAAGTCTTCGGCCCAGTGACAGTTCATGTGGAATGGAAAATGCCAAGACAGCGGGGGCTTGGACAAGCAAGTCTTCCGGGGCGAGTTCATTGTCGCCCTTCGGGCCAAATCGTTCGTCAGGATGCTCTTCACGGAGCATGGCATCCAGTGACACGTTGCGTGCGACAAGGTGCGAAATCTGTTGGCAAACTGTTGTGTCCGCTGATTTCTCAGGCGATTGGTTATCGTTGGTGATGCGATCACATTGAGCTTGGATTTGCGATGCAAGTTGTTGACGACGATTTAAATCACTTTCGTCCAACCACTGAGCCAGCGTCGAATCCGGCGGGATTGCATCGGTCGGTGACGCCACCGATCGTGCGCTGGATAAGTCGCCTTGGTAAAAATGCCAAATGTCTGCGTTGCCGAATTGATCCGCATGAGGGTTACTGGCTAGCAGGTCGTCCGCGACGTCTTGGGCAAGATTCCAGTGTCGTTTTTCGTTTCCATTTTCGTTGATCGTCAGGTCCATTTCGGTTAGGTCGCAGGTGTATTCGTCACCGGGACCCAGCAGAAACGAAATCACGTCGCCTTTCCGAACCGTGACTTCCATTGTTTCAGACTGTGCGCGACCGCCGCGGCCAATTCTGCCTTGCCAAAGATTGCGGTCACCACGCCCGCTCAGGTGTTGAAGCCACCATTCCTGACCACCACCGCAATCAGCGTGGGCATCAAGTAGAGACGCTGTCACCTCCACCGTTCCGTCGAGAGGGCTTTGCCACCCAATCGCGGCAAAACGATCGGGTGCGGGGTGAGCGAAAACTTTGTGTGGGTTTGCAACGCCAGGGATTCGAACTTGGTCGTCGGACGCGTTTGAAGAAACGAAAGGCGTTGACCCTGATCCCCAGCTTTTAATGAAGGGATATGTCGGATTGGTTTCTGTGTTTTGAAAACGCCCGTTGACTTCGACCGTCGAGGACACGTTCAGCCCCAAATAGTCCGCCCACGCTTTCAACAAAATCGGATCGAGGTTTCGTTCGATTGCGACTGTTTGGAATTCCTCGTTGGTACTGATCGCTGTTGATTCGATCGAATTGATCGCACTCAAGTATTCCGTGACCGAACGCAGTGCCAATTTTTTCCGAGACTCGAGTGCGTTCGCTAATCCTGCCAACTTACTCAGCGGAATCGAGATGCCACTGTCTGTGGTAAGTCGTGGGTTCTTGAACAGTACCTGGTCACCTTCGGGTCCGTCACCAGCGTCTGAGACCGCCAAGTAGATTGTGAGGTCTTCATTCGGCGTGGTCGGCAGATCCAGACGAACGCTTTGTTTGGACTGGATCGGATTGAGGCCTTCGATCCATGCTTTTGGTTTCCCATCGCCGCCCATGTGGCCGATCGAATTAAATCGAAACGTGACGTCCTGCAACCGATTGATCGATGCGACGAACGAATCGAGATTGCTGACGTTGGTGATTCGCCACTGACGACGAAGCGAATTCATGATCGCGTCATCGGCGTTGTCGTCTGCGTTGAACGCGTTCCAAATCAGTGACAAGTATTTCGCGTTGACCGGTGTTCCATCGTCGGAGGCGGACTCGGCGATTTCTCGAAAACTGACGCTGCCTCGTTCTAGCGAGTCGCGGTTTTTTAGGAGAGTGAGCAGCGATTGACGAAGCGGTAGGGTTCCGCCTTCATTGGGAACGTCCCCTGCGCCGCTGACCTGCATTTCGACGTTCGCAGGGACTGTCCACCGACGATAGAAATCACGAATCGCTTGCACCCGTTCGTCAGTCCAGTCGCGACGGGAATCGAAATCGGAAAATCGGATCCCCTTGGGCGTCAGGACTGCATGGGATGCGACTTCTTTGGCCGCATCAAGATACTTTGTCACCAACGCGGGGGACATCGCTTGAGCTTCACCGGAGTTGATAAAGCCTTCGCCTGCCGCACCATCAACCGGAAACTCGCGTGTCGGATTGAGTGACGTTACACCTGTTAGGTCGCCAATGGTGTAGCGATATTCGTCATTGTTTAAACGACGCAAAACAACCGGTCCGGGATCGCCAGCACTCGCTTTGGCAAGGTTCGACAAATATCCGGTCACCCAAGATTCAAGGTCCGCACGTTCGGCATCAGTCGGCTGTACAGAGTCTTTGGGCGGCATCTGACCGCTGGACAGCATGGTGCGAGTTTTGATCCAGACGGTCTGGTCGCCGATAAGGTCGCCTTGATTTTGGTATAGCGACAAATCGATCTCCGCTTCGGCTTCATCGCCCGTGTGACAGTCAATGCAATACGATTGCAAAAGCGGTGCGATCGAGGCTTCAAAGTTTGCGACGTCATCCTCAGCGGCAGCTACCGGCGACGCGTGCGCAGTGGCGAGACCTAGAAATAGAATCCCATGAAAACGCAATAAAGCAATACAACGCGATACAAGCGTGTTTGACAGGCTCATCGGCTGGGTCCGCAGGAGGGAGGGCGTTGCGGTGGAGGCGGGGTGGCGCGGCCGGCACGCGGAGTGCAAGCGGCAACAGAAAACGCCGGGCGTTGATCAACGCCCGGCGTCATCCGTTATCAGTTTAGCAGACTACGACAATGAAAGTTTGCCGTTGGAGTCGCCGAATTCGTCAACTGGGATGCCCATCAGGTTCAACATGCTGACGTAGAGGTTGCTCATCGGCTGTTTTTCGGCTTGGTAGTAGCGGCCGGTTTCGATCTGGCCTCCGGCTTGTCCAGCCAAAATCACCGGCAAGTTTTCGTGGGTGTGTCGATTGCCGTCTGCGATTGCACCCCCGTAGACGATCATCGAATTGTGCAGCAAGCTGTTGCCATCGACATCTTCGGTCTGTCGCATCTTCTCCAGGAACCGGGCAAAGTGTTCGATGTAGAACTGGTCGATGCGAGCGACCTTTTGTGCAAGCGCCTCGTCACGTTGGCTGTGTGTCAGCCAGTGGTGGCCTTCAGGAATGCCCAATTGTGGGAACGTGCGATTGCTGCCGTCGTATGCCAAGAGCAGCGTTGCGACGCGCGTCGAATCCGTCTGAAATGCCAAGTGCAGCATGTCGTACATCAGCGTCATGTAGTCGCCGAAGTCGCGTGGAATCCCGGCCGGTGCGTCTTCGTCGGTTTCCGGTGGATCCTTGAATTGTTCGGCGGCTTCGATGCGTCGTTCCATGTCGCGGACGACCGAAAAGTATTCGTCAAATTTGCGGCTGTCTGCGGCGGCGAGTTGACGCTTGACATCGCGGCCTTCTTCGAGCACAAAATCCAGGACGCTCTTCTTGGTGGCTAGGCGAGCTTCGTAATTCTTTTTGCGATCCCCGCGTGAACCCGAGCCAAACAGCCGCTCAAAAACCAAACGTGGATTGGCTTCGGGCGTGACCGGCGTGGAAGGCGAACTCCAAGCCAAGTTGTACTGGTAAGCACATGCATAGCCGGAATCGCAACTGCCGGAGTTGCGGATCAAGTCGGACGTCAGTTCCAGCGAAGGCATGCGTGTGATTGAGCCGATGCTCTGGGCGGCGACTTGGTCGACCGAGATACCACATTCGATATCGCTGCCAGCCGTTTTACGAGCACGCAATCCGGTCAGGAAGGTCGCGTTGGCGCGGGCATGGTCGCCGGCGCCATCCGGCCCCGGTGTCGCATTGATGTGGTCAAGTCCGCTGATCACTTGCAGATCCGATTTCAAGCGATTGAGCGGCTTCATCGTCTCGTTCAGTTCGTTGTCGTCGGACGGGAACCAGTTTTCTTGTTGCACGCCGTTGGGGATCGACATGAACGCCATCCGCAGCGGCGCGCCGGTGGAGGTGACCGCGGTCGCTGACTGTGCCGCCGTTTCTGCGGCGACCGCGCGGCCACGCAGCGAAGCCATCGCTGGCAGGGCGAGTGTCAATCCACTGCCACGCAAGAAACCACGTCGACTTAAAGATCGCTTTTGTCCGTTACTCATTGTCCCTCTCCCCCCCTGTGAATGTCGCTCGCCTGATTCGCCTGATGGTCGACATTGGTCACGCGTTGCATTTGGAACGGTGCCGAGTCGATCACCGCTTTGACCAACACGCTGAACTTGCCATCGTTTGCCCGCAATTTGTCGACGATGATGTCGACGGTGTGTTCGTCGGAGTATTCCATGCCACGTCCGATCGCGAACACCAACAGTTTTTCCGTGACGCAACGGTAGAAGTCGTCGGCATGGTTTTCACGCAACAGTTTCTTCAATTCGCGAACGTCGTTGAACGTTTCGCCGGTGACCAATTCCCCTTGGGGTTCGATCGGAGAACCGTTATCGGTTTCACGCCACATACCGAGTGCGTCGAAGTTTTCGAGTGCTAGGCCGAGCGGATCCATCCGTGCATGGCAGGACGCGCACAAGGCGTCTTCGCGGTGAACCGCAAGCAGTTCTCGCAGCGTCGGTTCACGATCACCGAATCGATCGGCTGATTCTTCCAGTTCTGGTACTACACCAGGAGCCGGCGGCGCCGGGGTGCCCAAGATATTGTCCAGGATGAACAAACCACGTTTGACCGGTGACGTACGGGTTGGATTCGATGTCACCATCAGCATTGAAGCTTGCGTCAACAGACCACCACGTGGGCTGCCTTCAGGTAGTTCGACCCGACGCATCTTTTCGCCTTTGATGCCTTCGATCCCGTAGTGCTCGGCAAGCTGTGCGTCCAAGAACGTGTAGTTGCAATCGAGCAGGTCCAGCAGGCTAACGTCGTTCCGCATGACGTATTCGACGAACTCATCGGTTTCGCGGCGGATGGAGCGTTTCAGATCATCATCGACACGATCGACAATACGACGGATTTCACGGAAGCGATCGAGTTTTGCTTGGTCTTCAGCTGGCATTTCGCCTCGTCGGCGGAAGAACCCGCGCGGCAAGGTTTTGAACCATTCACGTAGTTCCTCAAGCTCGTCGGCGTAACCCAAGATCACATTCGGATCGACGTTGGCGTTGACGACGTCTCGTGTCCGCAGCCACTGTCCGACGAAGTTCGCGATGAACGCATCGGCACGCTTGTCGGCAAGCATCCGATCGACTTGCTGTGGCAGGTTCTCACGCAGCTTGCCTTGCTCGGCGAGACCAACGAGCTCATCGTCTGGCATTGATGACCACAAGAAGTAAGACAGACGTGAGGCCAAGGAGAGTTCGTCGACGGGGGCGAAGCGTTGGTGGGGATCGGTCGCTTCTGCTGATTCGATTCGGAACAAGAATTTTGGGGATGCCAGAATAGCGACGATTGCTCGACCGACACCGGATTCAAAGGTTTCGTTGGGTTGTGTGTAGACAGATTCCGCGATGTCCACCAAACGACCCACCGTGACCGAATCTACTTTGCCCCGAAAGGCGCGGGTGGCAAAACGCTGCAGAATCTCGGCCGCATAGTCGCGACGCTCTTCGGGACTTTCTGGCGGCGCGTCGCGGGTAAAGAACCGTTCGTAGTTGCGTGGGTGGACGAGGTCGTTTGTTTCCAGCGGTCCTTCCACGGACACTCGGTACACTTCGAAATGGACGTGCGTTCCGCCGTCGTCATCGAGATCTTCGTCCTCGTCGTTTTCTTGAACGACTGGGGTCACGTGGAACGAGATCCTGTGTTCGCCGGCGGGCCACCCTTTCACCGAGGTGAACTCTGTCAGCTTGTTTTCGTCCCAGCCCAACTCGGACTCGAAAGCAACCTCCCCATCGATTTTGCAGGTGACGTGATAGCGTGCCGGATCGAACTCGAAGGAACCGTGTTGTTTGGTCCCAATCGTCACGTTGTATTGTCCGTCCGCATCGAGCTTAAACGCTCGTTCGACCGTCGTCGTTTTCTTGCCGTCGATCGATCGACCCGTGCGGTCGGAGTCCGGGCTTGTGGATTTGAAATCGTCGCCGCGGAAGTCCAGACGTGGGATGATCTTGGTCACGCTGGGGACGGCACGGTCGGTAATCATCTCAGCCGCTTGCAGGTACTTGTCCAGCAGCAGAGGCGAAACCATTAACGCGTCAGCAACATTGTCAAAGCCGTGCCCCGAGTCGTCAGGCGGGAACAGCAGCTTCTCGTCAAAGTCGACACCCATCAGCGATCGTACGGTGTTGCCGTATTCTTGTCGGTTCATGCGGCGCACGGCAATCGGCCCGGGATCTGGATTTTCCGGATCGATGTGAAATGGTCCAAGCTTCACCCAACGTGTGATCCGGGCCATCTCTTCAGGTTTTAGCTTCGGCGAATCGACCGGTGGCATGACACCGGCGCGAAGGTTTTTCAGGACGCGCCACCAAAAGATCGGATCCGCGTTAGCCTCTTGGCCAGAGGAGAACTGGTCGAGAACGAAATTGCCTTCACGCTCACCGTAACCGTGGCAGTCATAACAGTACTGCTGCAAGATCGGCACGATGTCCGATTCATAAGCTGCAACAGGATCCGATTCGATCGACGGCAGTTCTCCACCACGAAGGATTGCCTGCGGCATGATCGAAACGATCAACGACAAAGCGATCGCGATTGCGAGTCGTTCGTTCGTTCGATTCACGATCCGGTCACGGTGGTGCGTGGCGCGGTGTGGCAGCCGAGAGACCTTACAAAACTGAATTCGATCGATCGAGTTCATCAGATTCAAGGCGGGGTGAGGATGGGCCTGGGTGTGTTCCAGGTGGGGTAGGTGATCCGGCACCATTGGAACACATTTCATTGGTCGTCGTTGCCACGAAACGTGCCCCATAAGGCATCGCAGACGCCATAGCATAAAAAAGTTGAGCCCAGCTGACAAACATCGAATTGGCAATGTGAGTGAATTCAGCAACTGGGAGAGGGGTGAGACTCCAGGTTAGCGGTGTTTGTGTTCAGTGGTGTGATTGCAATGTCACAATAGTTGGGGCGCGAGCCAGACGTTTTATGCCGATAAGCTTTTACGATTCGGCCGTCTTTTAGTAGGAATGTGCCAGGCATTTGGAATCCGTCGCCGATTAAGTTGCCGAAGCCGTGTCGATTGACAATCGCCGCTTGAAAGCCTCGCCACCAGACGCCAGGTGGAAATAGTTGGCTGGGGCCACCGCGTTGCAAGCCAAACGCTTGATACAAATGGCAGCTGGGGTCACTGATTCGGTGTACGTCGTCCAGTCCGTAACGGTCAAAGAACGTTGCCTGTTCGGTATTGTCACCCATGTGAACTAGCACCAACGTGATACCTTGGCGTTCAAGTTCGGCCCGTTGTTGCCGAAGATCATCGAGTGCTTCTCGACAAAACGTGCATCCGAAATGACGTAAGAAAACGACCAGCACTTCGCCTTGACTGGAAAGTGTTCGCAACGTTTCGCCACGTTGGCTCGCGAATCGCAAAAGCGCGGCGTCCAGTGTTTCGCCAGTCGGCGACGCATGGGGTCGGTTTGCAACATCGAATGCGAAAAACAAGATCGCGGCAAACGGGAACAACCAGATCAGGTCGTTGAAGATCGTTAACCAAACCCATTCCATTGACAGCGAGCCGGTCGCCAAGTTCCACGCGATCCCGATCGGGCCGAAGGTTTTTCCGAGAAACCCTACCAACACGATCGGCCAGTGCCGTGCCGGGTTTTTTGCCGCTATCGCATACCCGATACCGTAGACGCCGACGACCATTCCGACGCATTGCCAAATCTCGGGGTAACGTGGCAGTTCTAGATGTGCCAAGTTGAAAAAATCGCTCGGACGCATCACCACCCAGGCTCCCCAGATGAGGTTGTAGATCGCGGCGGCGAGCAGCACATGGTGCGCCCACTTCGGGGGATCGAGCTGGGGGCTTCGCGCGGTGTTCGGGGAGCTTTCGTTCAAGGTATTGTCCCGGCTAGGAATCTCGGCGACGCGGAAATCGAAACGCATCTCAGTAACCGCGTTTCGCCTTGTCGCAAAACAGTTGACATCTACATTGTTGCCGAATGCCGATTTCTTCAAGCGTTTCTCACCGAAAGCGATCCCCCATGTTGGAACACAGAATTAACCATCGCGTCCGTTACGACGAATGCGACCCAATGGGGTTCGTGCACCATAGCGTCTATTTGCAGTACTTCGAAATCGGGCGAACGGAACTGCTTCGTGCCAGTGGCGGGCGCTATCGCGACATGGAAGACGAGGGCCTGCTTGTGGTCGTTGTCAATGTAAACTGCCGCTACCACCGGCCGGCCAAATACGACGACTGGTTGGAAATCCAAACCACGATCGCGAAAGTGACCGCCGGAAAGATCGTGCACGAGTATGTCGTGTCTCGCGATGGGGAGAAATTAGTGAGCTCCGAAGTCACGCTGGCAGTGATCGACCGCAACGGTCAGGTACAGCGAGTACCACAAAGCTTGCGTGACCAATACGACAGCGAGCACCCCAAGTCCTAGTGGCGGGAGCGTCGATCGAAACTCGGATCTCAGGCAGCGGTTGTGGAAAGGGCCCCGTTGTTCTGCGACGCGGCTAACGCGCGCTTTGCAATCATGCGTTTGACCAGCACGTCGACAATCACGCCCGCAAGAATCACCAAACCGATGATGGCGAATTCCAGTTTGGTGCTGATTCCCAAAATGTTGATCGCGTTGTAGAGCACTCGCATGACTGCCGCACCGATGACGACGCCCAGGATGTTTCCTTCGCCGCCACGTAAGCTGCAACCGCCAAGGACCGCCGCGGCGATTGCGTATAGCTCGTAAAAATTTCCGAACCCGGAAGGCTGCACCGAATTGATGTCGAGTGCGAAAAGGATTCCGCCTAGTCCGGCGGCAAGTGAGCAAAGGACGTATGCGAGCAAGACCATTCGTTCGGTTTTGATCCCGCTGTACCGCGCGGCTTCTTCGTTGCTGCCCAACGCGAGCAAGTATCGACCGTAGACCGTTCGATTCAGAAACACACTGGCGACGACGGCCAGTCCGATCATCAGCAACATTGGCGTCGGTACCATCGTCGTTGCCATATCCGTTTGCCCAATCAGCGACAGGACGCCCAAGATGATCATCGGAAACGCAATCGCCTTGCTGATCGGGCTCGCTGCACTGCCCGCTTGAATCAACCATCCGATTGAGCCCATCGCCAACGCGACGATGACAAATTCGATCAGCATCATTGCCGTTCGAAGCGTACTTCCGGAAACAAGCATCGAATTCACACGCCATGTATCCGAAGGCGCGGCTTCACGGAAAATCGGTACGAGGTAAAACAAGCTGGCCAGCAGCAATGCCATTGTCAACGCGACGGCTGACAGCGGAAGCGTTACTTTCTTCGCGTGATGTTTGAACGCTGAAACGACAAAAACGATCAATGCCGGGACGAACATCACTGTGGCGGCATATCGCATGATCAGCGCGGGCAACTCGGCGCCGCCTTCCGCCGCCAGAACAAGCATCCCGCGAACTTGATATTCCCCCAACGGTAGCAGCACCGGTCCTGGTGCAGTCGTCCAGCCAAACCAAAAACGTGAACTGCCAACGACAGCGACGAATAATCCTACGGCCGGCAACGACCAACGCAAAAGTTGTTGTGCGAGCGGATTGTCCAACTTGCGAAGCGGCATCCGATAAGCACGCCAAAGTCCAACGATCGTCATTCCCAAGCCACCGATCGCCATCATCGTGGCCCAACTGGCCGGTTTTCCCGTCGCCAATAAACGCAGGCCGTTGTCGTAGCTTTGCCCAAAACCCAATGTCTGGTCATCGGTCAGCCAGCGCGCAAACCCGCGATAAAATAGCAGTCCACACAGCGTGACAACGAATGGCTGCAGATCTAACTTGGTGATCAGCAGCCCGTGCAAAAGGCCAATCCCCGCGGAACAAGCAAGCACGATCGCAATCGATGCGAGTGGCGAATAGCCTCGATCGACGACCAGCATGGGAAGCAAACAGGCGACCAAGCCGACGACCGATCCGATCGACAAATCGATACCTCCGGTGATGATCACAAACGAGACGCCGATCGAAAGGATGCCGAACAACGCACTCCAGCGTGTGATGTTGTTCAGATTTCCCTGACCGACAAAGCTGTCGTTCAAGATCGTCGTAAAGAGGCAAACGAAGATCAGCAGGCCGAAGATTCCAAGTACCTTATTCATCACACTCTCCGGCGCAGATTCCCGTTGCTAAATTCATGATGCGTTCTTCGTTGATGTCGTCGCCTACAAGTTCGCCGGTCAATCGGCCTTCGTGCATGACTAACGTACGGTCGCTCAGCGAGATCACTTCTTCCATTTCGCTGCTAACAAACAATACCGCCAAGCCATCGGCGGCTAGCGATTCCATGAGGCGATAGATTTCTTCTTTGGCACCAATGTCGATGCCGCGGGTCGGTTCGTCCAGCATCAAAACCTTGGGACGCATCGCTAGCCATTTGCCTAGAACGACCTTCTGTTGATTGCCGCCGGACAAGTAGCGTACAACCTGATCGGCCGAAGGTGTTTTGATTGCCAGGCGATCGATCGCATGATCAGTGTCGGATGCTTCTTTCGCAAAGTCGATCCATGTGCCCATGCGAGAGTTATCTTTGACGCTGGCCAAGGACACATTGCGTTTGACGCCGAAGTCGATCACCAAGCCCTGGGTCTTGCGGTCCTCAGGGACCAAACCAAGCCCATGGCGAATCGCATCACTGGGAGAGTGAATCCGCACTGGTCGGTTTTCGATAAATATCCGACCACCGAGTGACTCCGTAACGCCGAACAGGCACCGCAACAATTCGCTGCGTCCGGCGCCAACTAGCCCAGCAATGCCAACGATTTCGCCCGGACGAATGTCGAAGCTAATCTTCTGTTGGGGATGCTCGGGAACGACAAAGTCTTTGACTGATAAGACCGCGGGCCGATCACTCACCTCATTCCGAACGGTTCGGTTATAGAAACGCGATACGTCACGCCCGACCATCCGGCAAACCATCGCGTCGTGGGAAATTTGATCTTTTTCGAGTGTGCCCGCGTTCTCACCATCACGCATGACGACGACACGGTCGGCTAACCGTTCGACTTCCGCGAGTCGGTGTGAGATGTAGATCACGCTGACGCCGCGGTCACGCAACGATTCAACGACTTCAAAAAGTGATTCGGTTTCGCGTTGTGACAGACTACTGGTCGGCTCGTCCATAATCAGCACGCGTGCGTCAATCGACAACGCTTTGGCAATTTCAACCATTTGTTGCTTGCCGATCGATAGTTCACTGAGCAGCGATTGCGGCGAGACATCCAGGCCGACCGCATCAAGGTGCTGCTGAGCAAGCTGGTGGATTCTTGAGCGATGAATCAGCCCGAAGCGAGTCGGTTCACGGCCCAAAAAAATGTTGGCTGCGACGGTCAAATTGGTCGCGAGGTTCAATTCTTGGTGAATCAACGCGATGCCATGATCGATCGCGTCAGCAACACCATTGAGCTTGGCCGGTTTGCCATCGATCAGCAGCTCACCTTCGTCCGCCGATTGAACACCGGCAAGAATTTTCATCAGCGTGCTCTTTCCGGCACCGTTTTCGCCAACGATCGCGAGCACTTCACCACGTCGCACCGTCAAGTTGACTTGGTGTAGGGCGCGGACTCCGGGGAAACGCTTACACAACGAACGTACCTCCAGCAAAGCCGGGGCCTGTTCTGCTGCGGATGATCGCGTCGGTGCGTTGGTGTCGTTCACGTTGTGTTAGATCAAAAGCTGGCGGCTACTGGTCCGACGTCTCCGATTCGCCCGTCAACGACTTCAATTCGTCCCAGAACGCCTGCGCGTTGTCTTGGCGAATCGCACGGGCGGGGATATTGAGAACGCCGCCTTCGGGTAATGCGGACTCGTCGCCGGCGGCAAGTTTCGACAGAAGCTCTACCGATTGATAGCCATATTGATACGGGTTTTGCACGATGGTGCCGTAGCAATTCCCGTCTACGATTGCTTGAAGTGTGTGATCGTCTTCGTCAAAGCCAACGACTTTGATTTCGCCAAGCTTTCCGGCTCCGCTAATGGCTTCCAAGATGTTTGGCGGGTTATACGCGAATAAACCAACCATACAGCCGATGTTCGGATACTTGACGATTGCATCTTCCGCAACGCTCTTCGCTTTGGCAAAGTCGAAGTCGTCAGTTCTTGTGTCAAGAATCGTGTACTTGTCACCTTTTAGAACTGCATCGGACGGATCAAAGGGACGCTGTGAGTCGTTCGATCGATTGAGCAACTCATCGATCACACCTTGCCTTCGCTGGTCGGCGTTGAGCTGGCCTAGTCGCCCGACGAAGATCATTACCTCGCCACCGTCGGGCAGTGCCTCTTTGACAAGCTTGCCGCACATGCGACCGGCGTCGTAATTGTTCATCCCGATGTAGGCGAGTCGGTTTGCGTCCGGCGCGTCGGAGTCCTGTGTGATCAAATTCGTCGCCGCTGCGACGTCATTCAAAATCCCTGTTTGGTTTCCGGGATCGATCGGACTGACCGCAACCCCATCGACGCCGAGTGCGATCAGTTCTTCGAGGGTTCGCATTTGATCGGCGGCACCATCCGGCATGCGCACCGTGCATTCGACTCCCAGGTCCTTTGCGGCGGCCTTGCAACCGGCTTCGGCGATGACCCAAAACGATGCGATACCATTGGTGACATAAGCAACTTTGATGTCTTCACCGTCAGCCTTCTTGATCGCCTGTGTCTTGCTCGCTTGGGCCGTTAAAGTTTCGGACTCGGGTTCGACTTTCTCGATCGTGCAACCGGTTGCGGCCATCCCGACGGAAAACGCCAAGACCATGCACCGTGCGAAAGCCAAAAAGCCAAGCGGTTGTTGGCCGGAAAACCTCAGGCAGTGGCTCATGTCGAGAAACCGAAGGGGGGGTGGGCGGTGTGGGTGGTTAAACCGATTTGTTTCGGTGTTAATGCGGTTTTAAGCAACCAAGCAGTGTAAGTAGGGTTTTGGCCAGCCGCAAGCGATGTGCCCTCATCGGGCGGCTTTGACGTCGGAATGATCGCTACACGCGGCAGGGCCGGAAAACGGTGCCCGCAAAGTCAATGTGGAATTCGCAACCGGCTGATGTGGTCAGGTTTCGCCAGTCGATAGCGTTCCCGTGACGAGAGACCACGGCACGCTCTGAAGCGATCGGCAAGCCAACGAACCGCACCAACGTAAGGTAGGCTTGGGTAAGGACGCGATTTCATCACGAGCGTGGAAGCAGGCAGGACGCTGCTCGGTCATCTCCTCCTCCACGCAGACAAAGTAAGAGATCAAGGCCGTGACAACTTTTCAGCACACCAGCAGTCAACCAATGGGCCCTTCCCATCTCGCGACCGCTACGCCAACGGCCCACCGTTCGACCAAGCGAATGGGCGATGCGACAGTGAGGAGCGATCTGTCCAAAGCAGACATCGACGCGTCCTTCGAGATGGTCACCAGACTGATCAGCGAGACGGCGCATGACTTGCGATCTCCGCTGACAACGATTCGTGAAGCGGTGCGATTGGTCCGCGATGGCGATTTGGGACGCGTTTCCAGACAACAGCACGAGTGTTTGTCGGCGGCGATCGAGCAATGCAATTGCGCCGGTCAGATGGTCGACGAAATGGTTCAGTCGCGTCGTTTCGAAACCGGTTTCGGCAATATCCGACGAAGCTGGGTGTCGATCGATGAGATTCGTCATCAGGTCGAATCGACTCTGCAACCGTGGGCGTTGCCACGTGAGATCAGCTTGCTTTGGGACGGACCCTTTGGCCAAGACTTGATGATCTATGCCGATCCAGGATTGCTTCGCCGTTTACTCGTTAACTTGGCGAACAACGCGGTTCGTGTGACAGCCCCGAAGCATGCGGTCTTGATTCGTGCTCATCGATATAGCAACTCACAAATCCTGAATTGGTCCGTTGTCGATCAAGGTTGTGGGATCAGTCCCAATGATTTGGAACTGATCGCATCTGGAAAGGCACCCACGCAATCGGTCGGCGGTTTGGGATTGTTGATCTGCCGTCAGTTGGCCGCGGCGCATTTTTCGAAGCTACGGATCGAATCGCGTGTTGGCACCGGCACGGCGGTCAGCTTCCAAACCCCGATGGGCGGCCCATCTGCAGTGGCGGTCAATTTTGCCGCATGGCGTACTCAGTTGACCATGCCGGTGCAGACGCCCAAAACCGAACCGGATGAAATGGTTTACGAAGTCACTCCGTTGACCAGCCGGTCCGTTCATCGTTCAGCACGCCCCGAGTCGATTGCCGCCCCTCGTCGAGTTCGTATCGACGTGCCCTCCCAGGCGGTCGACCTCGGCGTCGGCAACGTGACTCCCGTGCATCCTCACCATATGTGCTTGACGACGGTCGCTCTTGGTGCGGCGGTTCCGAATGCCGCAGTCGATCAGTTTGAAACGCTGCTGCATCAATCGATGCGAATTACCGAAATGGCGTATCGCACCGGAGATCGAACCTGGGTGATCGTATTTGATGCGGACGCTCAATCGGCGCTGGCTCGACGTCAAAGTGTTGAACGCATGGTTGAGAATGAGATGCAACCTGTCCGCACGCGCTGGGGCAAAGGCATCGTTATTTCCAGTGCAATTCGTGACGAGTTGGCCATCAAACTCTCGTCGATGTTGGCCGACATGATCGTGCGGCAAACGTTGCTCGATGACCAACAATCGCCTTCCGATCCGAACACGGATTTCGACGGCAAAGCGGTGACCGCAGAGTCGATCATTCCGAGCAGCAGGTTACAGCGTGAGGTCGCGTACCTTCGCGGCTATTGAGCATGTGTTTGGGCAATCCGCAGTAAACGCTTTCTGGATCTGTGGCGGCGTTCCCACGCGTGAAACTGGAGCGTTTGCCCGGTCGCCTTTACCAATCGCTACAGGTTAACAGTTTGGCCCCCGTTTGACCCAACTGCCGATAGCGAATGTGCGGATCGTGACGGGGTTAGGTTCTTCCCTTGCCGATAGACAACCACTGTCAGATGGTATGTCTAGGATCCGTTTAGGCGGTAGGGAAGTATGGGGCGGCTACAGTTCAAACAGAAACGATGCTACGTGGCAGCGATCGCATCGGCAGGCGTCGTCGTCCTATCCGTAGGTGGTTGTGCACGATCAACCTATCGCCGCGCCGCTGACCGAGAGGCCTACTGTTTGATCGATAGCCGTCAAGGCGACGCCCGTTGGGACATTCCCAACCGACCCGTCGAGCCTGAGCGTCAATCCCGAATGTATCTTGCTGCGGAAAAGGACTGTGGCCCGAAGCCACCCGATGACCATGGCGCGCATCGCTACATGGTCCAGCCCGATTGCAAGAAACTGCCTTACTACCAGAAGATCGCGACCCGGCATGATGTCGAAAACCCAATCTGGTTGGATTACCTTCCGCAGTCGGATTCGGGCGAAATCAATCTGACGCAACCGCTCGTGATCGACCTCGCGCTTCTGCATAGCCGCGACTATCAATCACAATTTGAACAGGTTTATTTACGAGCACTCGACCTGTCGATCAACCGATTCGAATTTGACACTCAGTGGATCGGCGGCGGAGGATTGTCGTATCGTGCTGACGGTGAAGACTTGGGCAATAATCGTTTGCTGACCGTTTCCGATCGTTTGGGATTCGGTCGGAACTTGGCTGGTGGCGGGCAATTCGTCACCAGTGTCTTCAACTCGCTGACGTGGAACTTTCCCGGCAACACGGTTCAGGCCGGTTCTGCAGCCATCGTCTCGACGTTTACTCAACCGCTGTTGCGTGGAGCGTTCCGGCATGTACGACTGGAAAGCCTGACGCAGGCTGAACGCAATTTGCTTTACGAGGTTCGGGACTTCGCGCATTTTCGCCGCGAGTTCTACGTCGGATTGACAGAAAGCTACTTGGGGCTGCTAACGCAAACGCAGGCCATTCGAAACACCGAAAACAACGTCAGCAATTTGCGACAGAACCTGGCCGAACACGAGTTCTATGAACAACTGGAAACGGTCTCACAAGTCCAAGTGGATCAAGTCTTCCAGCAGTATCAAAACGGGCGGCGATCGCTATTGTCGGCACAGCAAGATTTGATTTCGCAACAAGACAATTTGAAGTTCGCGATCGGATTGCCTGCTTGGGTTCGCTTCGACATTGACGAGTCGTTGCTCCAACCGTTCGAGCTGATCGATCCTAACATCGAAAACCTCCAGGACGATGCTCAGCAACTGTTTATCGACTTGGTGCAGTTCTTGCCGCCTTCGCAGGCACCTGTAGAAACACTCAAGAAACAGTTCAAACGCTATCAGGAGCTGCATCAACAGACGTTGGTGTTTTTGCCGGAAGTTGAGGCTGAACTTAAACGCTGGCAAGAGCGCTTGGATCAGACCGACCAATCGAAGTTCTCTGAGGATGACCGATTGGACTATGAGCAACAAAAGGAACTTGCCGAGCGGATCGCCGGGAGCCTGGTTGATCTGCGTCGCGATTTTGAGTCTCGCGAGGCATTCGATCGGGACGTCTTGGCGAAGCTTGGAAACTACGAAACGAATCCTCCTACCGATGACGAGGCGGAAGATCAGAAGAGTTTTGAAGAGATTTTGAAGGGAGTCGACTCACTCGATGACGTTTCGATCGAAGATATTTTGCCGAATGAAAAAGACAACACCGCGATTGTGGCATGGAAAGCGGTGTCCGAAGCGGTCGGGCGTAAACTTCGAGAGGAGATCGCCGAAATCTATGTCGCGCAAACGCAAATCCGATTGTTTTTGATCGACATCGAGCCGTTTTCGATCCCCTCGGAAACAGCGATTTCATTCGCACTACAAAATCGCTTGGACTTGATGAATTCGAAAGCGTTGGTGATGGATCGTTTTCGAAAAGTCGAAGTCGCCGCCGATGCGCTGGAAAGCGATTTGAATTTCCAAGGGCAGGTTGCGTTGGGAAGTGATTCCGATTCGAACAACCCCTTCAAGTTGGACTCGGCAAACAACCAGTACCAACTCGGGTTGCAGTTCGACGGTCCATTGAACCGACGTGCCGAACGCAACGACTATCGCTCAACGCAGATCGCCTATCAAGCAGCGATCCGAAACTTTATCGCCGACAAAGATTCGATTGCGAACGATGTCCGTCGTATTCTTCGCCAATTGGAGTTCAGTCGACTGAGCTTCCAGATTGCTCGACAGCAAGTTTTCGCGGCAACTCGTCAGGTTGACCAAGCACAGATCGATCTGCGGCAAAGCCGAGCGGCGGATGCCAATTTGACCATCATTTTGTTGCAAGCGTTGGACGGGATGCTGAACGCAAAAAACAGCTTGGTGCAAAACTGGATCAACTACCGCGTCCAGAAGATGCGATTGTTCGTTGCTCTCGAAATGCTGTATCTCGATGAGAATGGACAGTGGATCAACGAAGACACAGGTCTGTCGGATTTGTTGAACTACGAAGTCATTGATACCGAGTACTTTCCTCTCAATGTTATCAACAAAGCCGATTCGAATTCGGTCGACGCACACCTTGCGCCGTCTGCCGCCGACCCGGTTTTGGGCGAAGAAGCGAATCGCGAGAAACCGGCCGAACTGGAACTTATCGAAGCTGAAGTTTTGTTAACCCCGCCGGCTCAGTCGCCAGCTGAATGAGGTAATTTGCTAGCCGACTATCCTTGGTAAAGTTGCGCAAAAGCCGGTTGGCGACTGAAAATTGCGTTGGTTAGACTGAAGAGTGAAAAAGTTAGACAAAAAGTCTCGTTTCGACACTCCCCACCGAAACCGACGACCTCAGCTATCAATATGAAAAAGATTTTCAGTATTGCGATCCTCGCCGCAATCCTGGCGTTAACCGGATACGCCGCCCTTCGCATGCCCAGTCTGCTTGGCAGTTCCGACTTGGACTCAGACGCGCGAGCGACGTTTGTCGTTCAGCGCAGAACGATCGAAGACCGGGTCGTCGAGCGGGGCACCATCGAAAGCCAGAAAACGGTGTACGGTAAGTGCGAAATACCGGGCCGGAACAAAATCACCTTTATCGTTCCAGAAGGTTCTCGCGTCAAAAAAGGAGACAAGGTCGCGGAGTTCGAGACCACCGAAATCGATAAAGACATCAAAGAAAAGGAAGTCGAGATCAACGAGGCAAAGGGCAAACACGCCGAAGCCATTCAATCGCTTTCGATCAAAGAGGACGAGAATGCGACCAACATCGCCGCGGCGCAATTGGCATTTGATATCGCCGAAATCGATTTGAAGAAGTATCGAATGGGCGACTTCGAATCGGAGAAAGCTGAACTGAACCGGGCGATCAAAGAAGCAGAAGCTGAACTCGAAAAGGTCCGGGATGAAAAAAACAACATCGAGATCCTGGTCAAGAAAGGCTACCGTACCCCACAACAATTGCTTGAATACCAACTTCGCGAGCAGAACTACTTGTTCCAGGTCGAGCGAGACAAGCAAAAACTAAAGGTGTTGGTGACGTACGACCGCGAAAAGAAGCTGATCGAGTTTGGCGGAAAGGTCGAAGAAACAAAGCTGAAACTCGAGCGGGCAAAAAAGACGGCGACTGCTGAAACGCTAAAAGCACAAGCCGCGATCGACAATGCCGCAGCAGCCGTCAGCATCTTGGAAGAACAACTCAAAGAATTGCGTCAGCTTCTGGATAAATGCACCCTGATCGCGGAGCAAGACGGAACCGTCGCGTATGCGAACGAACGCTGGTATGACGCATCGGAACGGATCCGTGAAGGCACCGAAGTTTACTCGGGGCGAAACGTTTACTATCTGCCCGACATGTCTCGGATGCAGGTCAAAGCCAATGTCCACGAGTCGGTCGTCGACAAGATCAAAGAAGGGCAGGCGGTGGATATTCGCTTGGACGCGTTTTCAGACCGAAAGCTTGTCGGACACGTCACGAAGGTCGCTGGAATGGCAGCGAGTAGTTATTCGAGCGTCCAGAACTACGAAACGATCATCGTGATCGATGCACTTCCACAAGACATCGATATCAAGCCAGGGATGACCGCCGAAGTCAATATCTTGGTTGGCACCTACCAAAACGTGATCTCGATCCCGGTCGGTTCTGTGACCGAACACTTCGAACAGGCCTATACCTATGTGGTCGATAGCGGTGATGTCTCAAGGCGGTCAATCGAGACAGGGCGTACCACCCATTCCTTCGTCGAAGTGACCGAGGGCTTAGAGGAGGGCGAAACCGTCACGCTTGACGCATACCAACGCGGCATCGATGACTTCGCAGATGCTGAAGACAACGCAGGTGCGACCGCTTCGACCAATGGCGGCGGACAAAGCGACTCGACGCCGCAGGCTTGATGCACATCATGTTGAATCGCTATCGAGCTATTTTTCGTACGTCCATTCGCGGCGTGCTGATGCATAAGCTGCGGTCTCTGTTGACCGTGCTCGGATTGGTCTTCGGCGTTGCGAGCGTGATCGTGATGCTGGCCGTCGCCGAAGGCGCCAGTCAGCAAGCACAAGCACAGATCGAAGCGCTTGGCGTCAGCAACGTAATCCTGCGAAGCAAGCAGCCCACCAGCAGCGAGTCGGACATCGATTTTCGCTCGTTCGAACAAGACTTTGGCCTGACCTACGATGATCTAAGACGGATCGAAGACACAATCGAATCAGTTACCAGCGTGACGCCGCTGCGTGAATTTCGCCAAGAGGCCAGGTACGCCGATCAGGTTGTTGATGCACGAATCGTTGGTGTGCACCCCAGCTATTTCGACATGAGCAAAATCGATGTGGTGTTGGGGCGTCCGATCGAGCCCGCCGACTTGAAAGCACGCTTGAACGTTTGCGTGATCGGTGAAGATATCGCTAAGAACGTGTTTCGTGGCAAGTCGCCGCTCGGAAAATCCATTCAAGTCGACAACACGCACTTCTTCAAAATTATTGGCGTTCAAGGCTACAAGACGCCATCGGCGGGCATCGGATCGAGTATGTCAGCGTCTGATTTGAATAGTGATATCGTCATCCCGTTGACAACCGATCGCAGTCGTATTGGTGATGTCATCACGCGAAGGCAGCAAGGCAGTTTCACTCGCCAGCGATTGGAACTGAGCCAAATCACCGTCGGGGTGGCCAATCGCCATCATGTAAAAACGACCGCAGTTGCGTTGAAAGGCCTATTGGCCAAATACCATCCGCGCGATGATTATGCGATCACCATTCCACTTGACTTGTTGGAACAGGCGCAAGCGACACAGCGTATTTTTAATTTCGTTCTCGGTGCTACCGCGGCGATCTCGCTGTTGGTTGGGGGAATCGGAATCATGAACATCATGCTGGCGAACGTTAGCGAGAGGACTCGGGAAATCGGGATCCGCCGTTCGCTGGGTGCCAAGCAACGAGACATCATTTTCCAGTTCGTGATCGAAACCGCTTCACTGTCGCTCTTTGGAACGGGGATCGGGGTGATTGTCGGCTTGGCTGCCCCATCATTGGTATCGTACTTATCAGGAATGGAAACTTCGGTCACGCCTTGGTCGGTCGCGATCGCATCGCTGGTTTCGCTTGCAGTGGGAATCGTGTTTGGGATCTATCCCGCGCGCCAAGCCGCTCGCATGGATCCGATCGAAGCGTTGCGGCGGATGTAAAAAAGCTCGCCGCGAGCGACGAGCTTTCATTGATGCTTGGTGCTGGATTGGAAGCCAGCTCTGTCTACGACGTCAGCTTAAAACTCTTCGATTGTTTCCGAGCCGGCACGCGACCCGAGTGCACCCCACACGCCAAATGGGCTGGGGGATCCTGGGGCGGTGAAGTCCGCACCAACGCGAACTTGTGGCAGCGCGGAGTTACCAGCGTCGATCGAATCAGTCACGAAACGAACTGCACCGTCGCACATCAGCACGTGACAGCCACCTTGGTGACGACTGCTTGCCGAAGTGTTGCCTTCGCCTTCCTGGGTCGTTTGGACGCAGGCTTCGGTGTTGGGGCCAAGGACGGTAAGGAAACCGGTGTAAAAAGGACGCGCCATCGCCCATTTCGATCCACGACGTTGTTCGGCGTCACCAGTGAAGGGAACCGTGCCGTCATTGAGCCAAAACTTTGGGCGTTCCGAATCAATGTATGGCTTGCAGGAAACCGCACCGTTCGCTTTCCACATATCGGGGTGTGGGCTATCAACGGCACGAGAACGAATGTCGTTGTCGCCAAGGTCGGTGATGATTTCGCCCATCGCCAACGTGTTCGAAAGACCGTCCAAGATATCGCGGAAGCGGCATTCTAGACGAGGTCGAAAAGCACCGCGAAGCGTTGTGTTCGCAATCGCTGGCCAGCCCGGGTCATAGACCTTGCCCTCATCGCTAATGTAGCCGATGTGGCTGAGCGTTCCCGAATCACCGAGGCATGCGGCGTAGTTTGTACGACCGTGCGAAGGCAATCCGACACCGGGGTCACTTGGGCAGCGGAAGGTTGGGATGTTGGACATCCACGGTTCGTACGGATTGGTCACGTGTTCGGCAAGTGAACGGTTGGGCCAAGGTCCAAACGGCTGGAATGCGGGAAGTGGACCGGCACCGTCGCCGTCGTAGGGATTGCTGATCAGATCCCACAAACCTTGCTGCTCGATATAGGGCAACATTCCGACAAGGATTGACAAGTCAGAGCGGTTGCTTCCGGGAGCATCCTTCGACGCGTTCGCCGCGGCGCTGACCGTCGTCTGATAGGTACCGGAGCCATGCTTCGGCATCTGTTTAAAAGAACTGTGATAGTTATGAATGGCCAAGCCAAGCTGCTTGAAATTGTTACTGCAGCTCATGCGCCGTGCAGCTTCTCGGGCGGCTTGAACGGCGGGTAATAAAAGGCCGACAAGAATTCCAATGATGGCGATCACGACGAGTAGTTCTACAAGAGTAAAACCGTTCGTTCGCCGGTAGCGATGTATCACGTACAGAACTCCACGCAAATAAGGAAAGAGGGAACCGGCGAAGTGATTTCACGCAAAATGCGGTCAACCATTGCGTCTTGCCGGAAGGAAGGGGCAGGAAAGAAGGAAGGGAAAACTATTCGCCGGTGAGGACGGAATTGTCGACCTCTGGCTTTGGTTCTTTGAGTTCTGGATGGTCCTCAAGATATTGCTTGATTTCATCCGTTTCCGTCGGTTCAGGAGAGCTGCTGTCGCCACAGCCGACCAGGAATGCTGTCGCAGACACCAACGTTAGAACTAAGAAGCCGTTTTGAAACTTGTGAAGGTTGGCCATTAATCGTTTAACCATCAATGAAAAATCAGAATGCTGGCCCACGGAACATCTCACAACGGATGTCGCTTCGATGGGCTAACTCGCAGCGGATCTCCCTTCAACTCTGCTCGCGGAAACAATCAAAGTCGACTGGCGAACGTTTGCAGCGAAATCCGGCACCTTTGCAATGTGACTCCGCTTGCCAGTGGGGGAAAGCCCCGGTGGTGAAAGGGATGCGCATACCGCATAAGTGTGGTGACGCCATTTTTCTAGGTTGGCGAACAGTTTGCTACAAAATTCCAAGGCGGAAATGTGCCCCAAAGCTAGAAAACGTGCGTGCACGTTGCGCTTTCAGCTCAAGGTGTTCGCTAATGCGAATCTTGCTGTCCGTTTAGGAAGAGATTGACGACGCGTGGAGGTCGTCTTACGGAATAGATAGTTTTAGATTTTTTGCCGTGATGAACGACAGCAGATCGATGCCAGACGCTTTTCCGACTGGCAAAGGATGAAGCACTGAGTTGGATTCACTTGGCACCATAGTGCTTGCGATAGTTCTCGATTGCGTTCTCGATGACCTCGTGTGCCTGATCAGAACCAGAGTAGTCCTCAACGACGACATCTTTTTCTTCGAGCGTTTTGTAGTCCAGAAAGAATCGTCGTACCATGTCCAAACGGTGAGGCGGCAGTGAGCTGAGTTCCTCGAAATCACAGTATTCGGCATCGCTCGTTGCAACCGCGATTACTTTGTGATCCAGCTTGCCTTCGTCGATCATCGTCATCAGGCCAATCGGGCGCGCATGCATCAAAGCAAGAGGGACGACCGGTTCTTGGCAGAGGACAAGTACATCGAGCGGGTCACCATCGCCGGCAAAGGTTCGTGGGATGAATCCGTAGTTTGCCGGGTAATGTACTGCCGAAAACAAAACTCGGTCGACCATCAGTAGCCCGGTTTCTTTGTTCAGCTCGTATTTGATTTTTCCGCCCTGCGAGATTTCAACAATCACGTTCACAGTATTCGGCGCGTCGTCACCGACGGGGACACCGTGCCAGGGGTGGGCGATCGTGATTGGTGTTGCCATTGAACTGATTCATGCGAGGACGTTGAGATAGATTGGGTACGGCGAGCAGCACCCAACGGAACGCTTCCTGAATCTAATTGTATCGCCGTGGCATCTCTCCCTAGAGTGGTTGAGGCAACTTTCGCAACGGCGAACGTGTCAGCGATACCAGGACGCTGGAAGCGGTCGCCGCAGCAGGTCTGCCAGCTCCCGGTTTGGAACCGTAAACCAGTCGGAAAGCAACGCGATTGTGGAATGGTCACGTGAAGGCCCCGAGACTGATCTCTCTGACGTGGGGCGTCGTTGATTCTGGTGACGCATTTCCAATGAGATCGGATCGAGACCTAGGAAGCGTTGGATTTCGCTAAGTGATTCCTCGGGGGACGCGGACCATTCTTCCAGGAATACCACTTGGATTTGGGATGCAGGGATTCTCGCATAGAGACGCAGGAGTTGCTCGGCATAGAGTCCGCGACGAAGCAGTCCACGATATTCTTCGAAAGGATTGCGAAGCTCGGCACTGATGTTTGCTGCGAGGTCGCCACCTGGACGTCTCCAGTCCCAGCGTTCCGATCGGGGAAGCACATCACTGTAGTGGCGGTAATGGCTAATCGCTCGCTGAACCGGATCACGTAGTGACACGATGTATTTTGCGTTCGGAAAAGAACTTGTCATACGTTCGACCGGTTGGCGTCCACAGATGTATTCCGGTGTGGAATCGAGTGAGATACCGGTGCCAGTAAAGTGGGAGCGATACCACTCCAATCCACGTGACCAATTTCCGGTAAAGAAATGCATCTCTTTGCGTTGGTGACCGGTATCGGGATCAACGGCGGAATGAATTTCAGGATGTTGGATCAGCGCGCGATGCAGTGTCGATGTGCCGCATTTTTGGGCGCCAACGATCATCGCGTGTCTGTCCATGTGTGGCATCGATTGCGGCGCCGCGGGATCAACCAGTCAGGGCTGTGTGAGGGTCGACTTTGCGGACCCGCATATAAGGCAGCCCCGAAGCGATCAGGCAAACGACAAAAACCAGAACGGCCGACCCGCCATAGAGTTCCGGCGGGATCGAAATCGTTGCACGAGGTGTGCTCAATAACTCGCGCACCCCAACACTCATCGCGATTCCAATGATAATGCCAACCGTCGCGACGATTGATGATTGGATCAGCAAGATCCGCAGCAGTTCACGATCACGTAGCCCGATCGCTCTTAGCGTTGCGAATTCCGAGAGGCGGTCGAGAACCATCGCGTAAAGCGTTTGTGCGACCATAATCAGTCCGACGAGGACACCCATGATCGTCGCTGCACCGAAGCTGAGCCCGATACCGGTGCGGGTCAGCCAGAAGTTGATGCTGACTTTCGCGTATTCGTCCGCGGTCATCGCTTCCACGTCCGGAAGCAGCTTTTCAATCTCGCGACAGACAGTGGCGGGGTCAGCACCCGGACTGACTTTGGCAAGAAGATAGGATGTCGAATCGGTTGGTAAGTTGGCGAACTCAGACGCTTGGTCAAAGCTCATGAAGATGTATGGCGAAATCAGGAAGCTCAAAACGCCTTCGCATTTACCGACCACGCGGACTCGTTTGCCGTTGATTTCACGGACGCTTCCAAGTTCGGGGTACAGCAGTTTGGCGTCATCGCAAATGTCCAGCACGACGCCATCGGGATAGGCGAGCGGGTCATCGATCCCTTCGACCAGCTCATACGGCTTGCCAAGTTCGGTGTCCTGGGTCACACCGACAATCAAGCAGTCTTCGAAGCTGCCATCGGGCAATGAGATTTCGCCAAATTCGATTCGCATCGGCTCGACGGCCGCGACCCCATCTACTGCACGAACTTGGTACTTCCAGCGTTCGGGGATAGGGTGTGCGAAATCGACATTGTGCATTCCACGGTGCCCGACCCAGATGTCTGCGTTTCCGCGGTCGACCAGCAAGCTCGCCTTTTGCAACAGTCCGATGAACAGGCCGCCTTGGACGTTGACGAGAACGACGGAAAAAATGACACCAACGAGCCCGACGATCAGTTTGCCACGATCGTGAACGAGCGTTCGATGAGCGATATTCCAAAACATCAATTTGACCAATCGGAAAGCGATTTTGGCGCCAGTCTATGAATCCGCCAGCAAGCATGTCTAGTCGAACCGGTCCCGGCCGAGGGGGCGATCATCCGAGGGGGAAATACGGAGTGGGGACCGCTGGTCGCGTAGTCCAGCAATTCAAAGTATCGAAGCGGAAGCCGGTGCCAGGCTATCACTTGTCGGAGTGGTGCGGGTAAAATCCAGGCGACGACCGCGTGAGGACGCAAATCAGGCAACGGGGGCTTATCCGGATTTCGACGCGCAACCGTCTTCGCTGACTGAAAGATTGCAATCGTTAGATTTGCTATCAATCAATGGAATTCGCGCCATGGATTCAATCGACATGACTTGGTGCGATACCAGACATTCTTTTCAACCTACGTAGCCGTTGAGTTTTGAATGGTCAGCATGACGTAACCTTGTCTACTTCTGCCGGAGCGGCGAAGCCATATCAACGCCAACAGGGGGGCGGATTATGTCCACACATTCAAAATGCCAGTCGTGCTTGTTGCCGACTGCAGTGCCGGGCGCCAATCTGAATTCTGACTCGGTTTGCCAATTCTGTGACTCGGAGAAACTCTACAGCCTGTCGGTCAAGGCGGAGTCGCGGCGCGTCGACTACAAGGCGGACTTGGAGCGGACGATTGAAGCCTGCCGCAATTCCGGTGCTCAGTACGACTGCTTGGTCAATCTGAGTGGCGGCAAAGACAGTTGCTTGTTGCTCTACAAGCTGAAAAAAGAGCATGGTCTGAATGTGTTGGCGTACACGACCGACATGAACATCCCCGAGATCGCTTGGCAAAACATCCGACGCACCGTGGAGTTGCTGGATGTGCCACACGTATCGTTCCGTCCGCCGACGGAGTTTTACAAGAAGATGTTCCGGTTCCTGCTTTCCCATCAGGAATCACGCGGCGCGGTGCGTACGGTTTGCTACATCTGTGCACCGCTGTTTGAAGGCTATTCATTGCAATATGCGGTGAACAACGATATCCCTGTTGTGTTTGCCGGGTATGCGCCCGGGCAACCCGAGCCGGATCGCATGGAATACGAGTTTTCACGCGACCTGCTTTGCAACCAGGATTGGACTCCGCCGGAACTTGTCGAATCAGGCTTGTTCGATGAACACGAGTTGTCGCTGTTTTGGAATCCACACTCGTACCCAGAGGGCACAGAATTCCCTCGCTACATCGCACCATTTCATGCATGGGATTACAGCCAAGAGGAGGCGATTGATCTCGTCGTCAAGCTTGGGCTGATCAAGAACAAAAAGAGTGCCAGTCCGATTCACAGCAACTGTCCAATTAACTGGCTGTTGATGTACTCCGACCTGAAAAATCTTGGATTCAATCCCTATGCTCCTGAGTTTTCGAAGCTGATCCGTGAAGGCAAGGCGAGTAAGAATTACTGGAAAATCGCGGGACCGATTGTGGATTTTATGATCCGCAAAAAAGTGTTCCTGGGACGCAACGTTGCCAAATCGTTGCAATGGCTTGGTATGAAGGAACAAGAGCTGGCGATCACGCGAGAAAGCCAAGGTGCAGAATACGGAGATCAAATCACGGGCGCGTCGGAGGAGGAGCAAAAAAAAAAGCAGCCTCTCCAGCGTTTGAGCGTCGTTGATGTTCTTCGCAGCGGGGTGCAGGAAGTTCCCGATCGGCCTGCTGTCGGCTACCGAGATGCCGATGGGACTTGGCAAACGTTGACTTGGACGCAGTACCATGACCAAGTTCTGGCGATCGCAAATCAGTTGCTCCGAGCCGGAGTCACCGCCGGGGACAAGGTCGCCATCATTGGTCGTTCGACCGTCGGTTGGGGTGTTGCCGAGATGGCAACCTATTGTCTTCAAGCTGTCGTCGTCGGTTTGGACGCAAACTCGTCTGCCGCGGCAATTCAGTCAGCGGGTGATGCGGTCGATTTGTCTGCGATTGTTGTGATTGGCGATCCCGTCAAAGACTTCGATTACTCGCGGTTCGGAATCGAACTCTTGTTGATGGATGAAGCTGGTGGATTGGTCAACGAGCCAAATACAGGCTCCGATCATGCGGCGGGTCAAGAACTGGCGACACTTCCACAAGTATCAGGTGAAACGCCGGCAACGATTGTGTTTACCTCTGGAACAACCGGAATTCCAAAGGCGTTGCAATACACCCATCGACAAATGGTGTTGGCGATCAATGAAATCGATCGGGAGTACCCGATTATCAATGAAGGCGACTCCACGATTTGTTGGTTGCCGATGAATCATCTGTTTCAACGGATGACAAACCTGGTCTCGATGCTCCAGCACGCAACCATTTACTTTGAGCCCGATCCGAGGCAGTTGGCGCAAACGGCACAAGCGGTAAACCCGAAGGTCTTGTTCGCGGTGCCGCGATTCTTGGAGAAGGTTGCCGAGTCAATTGACGAAGGCTTCAAAAAGCTGCCTCCGCCGCTTGCGAAATATGCTCGTGGTGCCTTCACTTCGAAAGACGAAAAAGTGAAAGGAACCAAGCGGATGGTGCGTCGGCTCATCCGCAAGCAACTCGAAAAGCTGATGGGGCGAAACCTCAAGTACATCGTCACCGGTTCCGCACCGTTGGACGTGGGGGTCGCGCAGAAAATTCAATCAGTCGGCTGGACGATTTTGGAAGCCTATGGTGTGACCGAAAACATCGTCCCTATGGCAGCCAATCGTCTCGATTGCCAAAAGCTTGGCACCGTCGGCAAGCCGTTCCCCGCCAATACGATCAAAATCTCTGATGATGGCGAAATACTGGTCAAGGGTGAAGGCTGTATTAGTAACTACCTTCACTCAAGCGACAGCTTGCTTGATGAAGATGGGTTCTATGCGACCGGAGACCTGGGGCGTTTCGACGACGAAGGGTTTCTCGTAATTACCGGGCGCAAGGACAGCCAATTTAAGACATCGACTGGTAGAAAAATTGCCCCCGAAATGATCGAAAACGTCTACCGGCAATGTGATCTTGTCGGTGACATCTTGGTCGTCGGACAAGGCAAAAAACATCTCGCCGCCCTGATCGTTCCATCGACTTCTTTTTGGGATACCGTCCGGCCAATGTTCACGCTCGATGCTTCGCGCGAAGAAATCGCGAATAGTGAAGCCGCGCGTTTACTTCTACGCGACGACTTGGCGAATGCGGAGGGCGAGCTAAAGCCACATGAGCGCATTGTTGAATTCCACGTCATTCATCGCGAGTTCGATCTTCGAAAAGGCGAGCTCACATCGAGTTTGAAAAAGCGGCGCCGTACGATAGAGGCGAACTTTCGTGACGAAGTCGAAAAGATGTTTTGCTGTGACGAGCCAAGCCAAGTGCGAGGATAAGCCATGGGATTCAGCGTTTTCCTCACCGGGGCGACTGGCGTCGTCGGAAGCGAATTGCTACGGCAATTGCTGGCCGATCAAGCGACCGAGGTCTCCGTATTGATTCGTGCAAAGTCGGACGAGCATTTGTATCACCGCTGTTCGGAACTTTGTCAGAAGATCGGAACGGATGAGTCGTTGATCGGAGAACAAATCCATCCGATCCGAGGTGACATCAGCGAAGCCAGTCTTGGCATGACATCGGAAGCGTATCGATGGGTCGCGGATCATTGTGAATCGATTGTGCATAGTGCTGGTAATGTTCGGTTGAACCAGTCCATCGAAAAAGCACGTCAGTGTGCGCTCTCGCCGGCACAAGAAATTCTTCATTTGGCAAAGCAGATGCCGACACTTCGAAAGCTCGATGTGGTCAGCACCATCGGTGTTGCCGGTCGAATGGAAGGTGTGATACCAGAAACGCGACTTGGCACGAATCGGCACTTTCACAACACCTATGAGCAAGCAAAATCAGAAGCTGAGGAACTGTTTTGGCAAGCCATTGAAGCCGGCATGCCATTGTCGATCCACCGACCAAGTATGGTCGTGGGAGATGCCGTGACTGGCCAGGTGTATGCCTACCAAGTGTTTTATCACCTTTGCGAATTTCTATCGGGACGACGGACCTTTGGAATCTTGCCAAAGCTAGGCGAACAGATGCTGGACATTGTGCCGGTGGACTTCGTCGCTTCAGCAATTAAGCAGTCAATGTTCGGCCGCGATTCGGTGGGCCGAGTCTTTCATCTCTCGACGGGGATCGACCCTTACTTGCGTGTCGAAAATATTCGATCGATTGTCGAGCGGTTGTTTGCAGAGTTTGACATTCAATGTGTAGACCGGTTCAGACCGCCCAACGTAACGCTGCAACTCGCTGCCCGGGTGGGCTCGGTGGTTGGTCCGAAGCCGATCCGGCGAAGCGCCAAGGCATTGCCTCACTTGTTAGCATACCTGGGGCGACGACAGGACTTCTGTTCTGTTGAAACACAGGCATGGCTTGCAAAGTACGGTGTCGTTTTGCCAAGACCAGAAGCATATCTTGAAACCGTCATCCGACGTTATCTGACCGACAAGTATTCGAGCCATGATAACGACACAAAATAGCCCGGTTGGCAGGTACGCCAACGGGGCTGGCTTCAAATTCCGTCGAGGTGAACCGGGCATAATTGATGCCCGGTTTCAATCACCCTGTCTATTTCTGGTTGGTCAGGTCAACGCCATACCGGCCTGGTGCGAGGATGTTGTTGGGGTCCAACGCTTGTTTGATCCCGTGCAAGGTGTCTTTCAATACGGGGTTGCAATCCAGTGCCTTTGTGGAGCTGGCAACGCTTGCCCGGTACGGAGGATAGCCACGCTCATGCGATAGCACGCGAATCGCTTCGTAAAGGCCTTCTGCTCGTGCGGATTCGTCCTCGTTCTGTTTGTCGTAGAACAGTCCAAACAGAGCGATCACGCTTCGTGGGCTTTCGATAATTAGCTCGACAAAGAAATCGAATTCGAAAGTTTCATAGAGCGGCTTCACCTCGTCTAAGAACTTGGTCAAGTGCGATGCAGTGAATGGAACGACTGGTCCGATCCAGACAAAGCCACAACCATCGCGTGCAGGTTCCACATCGCCCATCGATGGTTTTTCGGCGTGCGACTTGAAGTACACTTGGCGAACGAAGTAATCCGTAGGGATGCCTTGGAACAATCGAATCGCATAGGGAAGGCCTTCGAGCAGCTTCACTGTCTTGCCTTTCATGCGAAGCGCCGCGCGAGCAGCCTTCAGCATCATGCGGCCTTTGAGCGTGTCTTTTTCACACCCGCCGACGAATACGACTTCTCCAAATCGGCTGAGTTCTTTCTTGGCAATCTTGCGATGAAGCTTGACTTCTCCTTTCGTGCCATACATTCCGCATCCGAACGTCCAGTCAGACACGCCAAGTCGTTTCTTCCATGTTTGCATCGCCTCATGGCTGAGGTGGCGACGACCTTCCGGAAGCAAGTCGTTGGGGTACTGATCGACGATGCACAGCATCGCGAAGTCATTCGCTAAGTGTGGATAGGATCGGATGACACCTTGGAAAATCAACTTTCGGAACGTGTCCAGGAACTCGCCAAAGCGACTTTCATCTGCGGTGTACTCGAACACAAAGAAGTCGTACTTCTCTGGCGCGGGCATCAGCCAAATGCCGCTCTTCACGACGGTGCCAAAGTTGGACTGTGAAAATAGCCCATCGACGTACGGGCCCGTGCCCCATTTATAAACGTTCCACGCGGGGTAGTCGCCATCAGGGCCGGTTCCAGTCCGCAGCAATTCGCCATTGGGCAGGACAACTTCCATTCCACAAAGGGCACCAAAGTGATCCGCGTAGGGAGTCACTCCACGGCCGCGATCGAGCGCGTTGCCGATCACACTCGCGTCGGCTGTACTGCCCGATGAATCCGCCCACAACGACGGGTGGTGCTCTTTTAAGTAATCATTCAGCTGACCGTAGCTCACGCCGGGTTCGATTACGGCATAGCAGAGTTCTTCATTCACCTCGACGATCTTGTTCATACGAGACAAGACCAGGGTGATGCCGCCCGGGTAGCACGCAGACTTGGATCCGTAGCCCCAGTTTTTGCCTTGGCTTACCGGCCAAATCGGAACGGAGTGCTCGTTGGCGAGTTTCGTGATCTCTGCAATCTCTTCCGCAGTCTCAGGATAGACAGCAAAACTGGGAATGTTGCGACGTGGAATGTTGGTTCTCGAGACGACTTCAACGTCTGCGGCAGAGTGCAGTACGTGCTCTGCCCCAACAATGGATTCAAGTTGAGTACGGAGCACTTTCGTTTTTGTCTCTGAAATGCCTGGAGCCAATGTGTTCATTTGTGAGCATCCCATGGAATGGGGAAGATGGAGTGCATTGCCGAGCCTCTTCACCTTAGGCATTACGGCAATTGTCATTCACAGTAAAGGTGAATGCGTCCATGCTCGACGTTGACCGACGTCACCATTGCTGCAGTGCGTGGTGGCGGCAAACGTTTTCGGAAGTCCAAGCGATGCGGTCCAGGTAAACTGGACGGCCTTTTCCGATATCAGCATACATCGCTCGTAGGCGTGAAGCGGGGTAAGTGAAAGCGGCAGACAGCTCCCAAACACTGCTCCGCGCAAAATACAATCCACTCGTTTGCTCAAATCGATTCAACCGGTAGCATCGAAATCGTTTGGCAAATTGGTGACCTGAACGTTGGTGCGCTTCGTGAAATAGGATTTGGGCAAGTGATTGCCAAACCGGCGCACAAAAAAAGCGGGGTAACCAAGTTGGCTACCCCGCTAATCAATTTAGTTTAGGCGGCTGATCGTATTGACTAGCCGCTCTTGTTGGGCAAGTTCTTACTTGCGGCGACGGCGGCTGAATCCAGCCAAGCCCATGATGCCGGCGAAAGCGAGAGCGCTTGCAGGCTCAGGAACCGCATTCAAGCGGAATCGAGCTTGGTCGATGAAGTCCCAGGGTGAGGTTGGGCCCGCATCTTGGATGATCGCGTTATCGAGCACGACTTCGTGCGACGAGAAGCCAGTTTCGTCCAAACGCAGGTTCGAGACAGGCAAGAACTTTGCGCCAGTGAAAACTGAGTCAAGAACGGTGAAGCCACCACGCTCGGTTGCACTTGCAAGAACAAATCCGCCACCACCGTCCGGTTGGAAGGTTGCGTCGACGTGCAGGTAGTCATTCGAACCTGTGGCGAAACCCAGAGTCGCTTCGTATTCCCAGTCGGCAGACGTGAAATCTGAGATCGACGAGAACGAAAGTGGCTCAGGAGTCAGGCCAGCGTGCGACAGGATTACAAACGCAGCATCGCCCAAGCCGTTGTCAATTGGAGCGAAACCGGTTCCGGTGAGCAGGCTGCCCAGATCTTGTCCTGGTGTGGTAACACCACCGTTCAGTAGAGTGCCGGTGAGGTCAGTGCCAGTGACCTGAACTGCGAAAACAGCGACGACTTGATCAGTGATCGAAGTTTCCGAATTGGTTGGGCCCGCTTCGCTCATTGCTGCGAAACCGTAAACGACGTCACCAACGCTGATAACGCCGTTGCCGTCGTTGTCGAAGAAGCTCGAACGGCTATCGTCAACCAAGCTGTCCTCGACACCGTCGAAGGTCAGAAGGCTTCCGAGGACCGTTGCAGATGCAGATTGAATCTGCAAGCAAACCAAAGCCATGAAGGCTGCAAACTGTAGTTTTTTCATTACTAATTGAAACTCAAAATTAAAACCTAAAAATGTCGAACATCGTGGAGCACGACATCCGGCCTAGACAGGTTTTAAATCGCCTCGGAGATATGGCGACCTCGGCAATCGGTCATTGCCGAGCTTAATCGTTTCGTGACATCTGGCTCTTACGTAGACGTCAGTTGAATTCAAGAGCGGTGCATGTCCAGACGTCGAGCTGCGTACAGGTACTGGGGCTATGGTGCCCTTCTGTCCTGGTGACGCTTCCACATCGCCGCTTTGGTTGTCGTGATCGGAAGCCGCAGCAGACATGCAGCAGCTCAGATAACGTTCCGCCGAAATCTCTGTTTCACCCATGCCACTGAATATCACCCCGGCAGAGGCGACATGAGTCGCTCCGATGGCGAGAAGTACGGCTATGAGTATTCGAGGGAACATGCCGCTGATTGTAGGTGAATTCAGACAGAAATCAATCCAGTTTTGACGGTTTGTTACCCCCTCCCCTACGGGCCGGTCCGCTTCGAAACGCATGTTGGACTCAAAAACATTGGGCAACTCGCTTTTTGTGGTCATTGTGATCCCGAAATCCCGACGGGAGGCGTGCGCGATTGTGATGAGGGCGACTCAAAGTGTCCAAATGAGCATGTGTGAATTGTGATATCCTGGGTGGTTATGACAATTTTGATAACTTTACCGTTCAAGTTGCGTTTCCAAGTTGTATCTGTCGATCTGTTTCGAACAGTACCGCTTGCGCCCTGTGTGGCGGAAGAACGACGCTGTTTGCACACTCGCCGATCTTCGGGCTGTCGGATAGACGTCGATTGCAGCGACCCAGTAAGGTCCGTATGATCCATGCGTGCTTACTAAATTGCCTAATCGGAACCCCCGATTGGACGGTTGGCAATTACACTCTGTCCGTCCACGGCGGGATGCTTGGCACCTGCGATCGTTGACGCCAAGCAGATACACGATGAGAGCAGTGACGGAGTTTCCGGGGTGGGGTTCGCGTCTGCCGAAATCGTTGATCGCTGCGGTACTGAACAGCTTGAATCATCGTATCCCTAGAGCATTGTCATAATGGCTTGGAAACCCCTGAACCGTAAGAACGCTGCACCGAAGGCTCGACTCTCTCGATTCATTCCCTCGTTTCAGGTGATGGAATCGCGATGCTTGATGGCAGCTGACATGTCGATGACCGATGGCATGTCGGATGCTAGTGCGATGATGGATGACATGCACAATGGTCATCACATCATGGTGATGGATGACAGCATTGTGACTCCGCATGACGTGATTCCACGCTTTGCCGCTGATCCCGATGTAGTCGCGATTCGCGATGGCGATTGGTCAAATCCGAACACTTGGAGTACTCACCAAGTGCCTCGCCTTGATGCGATCGTCTCAATCCCGAAAACGATTGACGTGATTTATGACGTCGCAAACCCGACTCCGATCGATTCGCTCGAGATCGGCGGCTCGCTTTCATTCGACACACATGAGCATTCAAGCCTGTGGGTGACGAATTTGATGGTGCTACCCACTGGGGAACTTACCATCGGAACGGAAGGTGACCGGGTTGCGGCCAGTGCCGAAATCGTTGTCCGTGATACCGAGCTAGACCCGACCGACTATTCGGAGTTCGGCACCGGGGTAATCATTTTTGGCGCGTTCACGGCGCATGGCGCGGAAAAGACAACTGCCGTTCGGCTGACCTCCGGCTTGGAAACGGGGGCATCGACCGGTTCCATCGATCAAGTACCGAGCAACTGGGACATCAACGATCGGCTGTTGATCCCCGAAACCGTGCAATCGCTCACCCAGAAAAACGTGCCGGTGGTACAAGATTCGGAGGTTGTTGCTCTCACAGCGATTGATGGACAAGAGATCTCCTTCGCCCCGCTTACCTTTGCTCACCCTGGCACCCCGCTCAACCCATTTGGTGTCGAACGCTATGCACACGTTGCGAACTTGACGCGTAACATTGTCATCCGCTCGGAAAATCCCGAGGGGACTCGTGGCCACATGCTTGCAGCAGGAAACGCCTCGGTTGAAGTCGATTCGGTTGATTTTCAATCGCTTGGCCGAACATCGGCCGACGAGCCGATCGATCAAACCGTGATTGAAAATGGCGAGGTGGTCCACTTCGGTGATAACGCTGTCGGCCGCTATTCGTTCCATTTCCATCACGTCACTGGGGAAATCAGTTTTACCAATTCGGTTGTCGAAGAGAACCTTCGCTGGGGAGTGGTCATTCACGATACGGACGACGGGTACTTCGCAGGAAACATCGTTTACGACACCGATGGCGCTGGCTTCATGCTCGAAGACGGTTCTGAAACGGGCAACCTTTTGGAAAACAACTTGGTCATCAAAGTCGATGGTGGTCACCAAACGGATGATAAGCGCGCAGGCGTGTCTTGGCATCGTGATTGGCGGGACGAACGCTTTCTAGAAACCGGAACCGACGGCTCCGGGTTCTGGGGGCGGTCTAGTTCCAATTTGTTTGTCGGGAACACCGTCTACGATGCGGTTGGCTACGGGTACAACTTCAACGGCTACTATCGAAACGAAGACCGGCCGACCGAAGGTTTCCATCACCAGATCGAGTTGTTCCAGAACAACGAAGTCGTCGCCAGCAAAGGCGGTCTTTGGCTGACTTGGTCGCAGGGGCAGGGACGTATCGATCAATACGAGCGTCAGACCTTCGAGTCGCTTTTAGCTTGGAACGTGCAAGAAGGCGTGACTGCGTATCATGATGCAAAGGTCGATATGGTTGACTTCACCATCGTCTTTGACCCGGCATCCAGTAGTGTCAGTGAAAGCAGCAAGACGAATGCGTTTGTAAGAACGACCGAAGGGTTCGATTTCGGTCAACCGTTCTACGAAAACTTTGAACACCGAGTGATAGGTGCGAAAGTAAGCGGAGCGAACGTCGGATTTATTGGGCCGACAAATGCAGGCGCCAGTGCCGTTCTTCGCGATTCGATTTTCGCCAACCAAGTCAACGTTGCTTTTCGTGATGTTGCCGATCGACACATTTTGACATTCACCGATGTCGAGTTCGTCGATTCCCTCGTCTCCCCGCTACCGGATTCAGCACTTCCGGATGTGGTCGCGAACGTATGGCAAGAAGGCGTCGGAGTTCTTGAACAAGGAGATCTCGACGAAGCGGCGGCTGACTTGGCGCCGCCAGCGATGCCGTCGAACTTACGGATTTTCGATGACCGGTTGAAAATCGATGGCAGCTCGGGCGATGATCAGATCATCATCGATTGGTCAGAGGACCGTGAGTCAATTGTTGTAACGCAACGTGGTGTTGAAATTAGTGTTCCGGCCAACTTGATCAACTGGATCCACGTCGTCGGCTACGGTGGCAACGACCACATCGAGAACCGCACATCGTTACTGATGGTGGCCTATGGCGGTGATGGTGATGACACGCTAATCGGCGGCAGCGGTGAAGACCGTTTGCACGGCAACGAAGGAAACGACCGACTCTTTGGCGGCGGTGGCGACGACATCTTAAACGGTGGCGAAGGCGACGACTTCTTGAACGGACAAGCCGGAATCGATCGGCTGCGTGGTCGCCTAGGCAATGATGTCTTGATTAGCGATAGCTGGATTTGGTTTCCGAAGAAGACTAATGCGTACGATGGCGACGAAGCAGAACAACATCGCCAGAAAACGCACGATCAATTCGCTGACATCGACGCGATGATGGAGTTCGACAAATTTTCCTACTTCGATCGTCAGCGAGATGGAAACCAGTGCGACGAGTGCGAGAAAAACGAGCAGCTTACCGGTCCAATCGGAACGGTAATTGATCGACGAAATGGTCCCTAACAATCCGCCGACGATTGCTGACATCACCACCGTGCGGAAAAGGTCGGAGAGGTAAAGCCAGTTCGACGTTCGGCGTGGCGTTAGTGGCGACTCGCGGAAGTTTGTCCATTGCTGCCGCAACGCTTTGGTGCTGTCGGCGTATTCATAAGGACGCCATTCGACAAAGCACCACGCCATGAATACGAACGCAACGGCGAGTAATAACGCGAGTTGCTTTTCGATCCGGCGGTCCAAGTGATTTGTGCGTTCGGATTCGCTGAACTGTTTGACGCACGTGATTGTGATCACCGCACCCACTGCGAGAAAAAAACTGTCCGTAGCAGATGCGACTCGGGTCGCGATCCCGATCTGAACGAGTTCGAGCAAGCAACTTGCCGAGATTGAGGCAACGAGCACAACAAGGAATGATCGTCGCGAGTAGGCACGAATCCAACTTCCCCACCAAATCCACGCGCCGATGATCGCGCCGATTCCCACCCCCAAGACCATTTCGCTGAATAGGTCGCCCCATGATTCCAGGGGACGCGTAAATGGCAGTAGTTCGATCTGCCCCTTTGACCATTTTCGAGCGAATTCCGGTGGCGTGACGAGTATCTGAAACGGCAGCAAGAACCACACCACCAAGCCTGCGAACATCAGGTCCGCAAAAGCTGCAGTAGGGACAGCTTGTGTTGAGCGATCAAGCCACGATTTGGTATCACGCAGTTGCGATTGAGCTGCGAATGCAAAGAAGGCTCCAAAAATCGCACCTCCGGTTTGCGCACCAACGTCGATCAGCGATTCGGTTCGCTTGGGGAGAAAGTGTTGCCCGATCTCACAGATCAGGCCAACGCCTATCGTTGTCACGATGGCTGCAATGACGCTTCCAACGATCGGACGCATAGATCGTTTGCTTGGGATGCCCCATCCAACGATGGCAAACGCCAGTGGTATGCCAAGAATAAAGTTGGCCGCCAAATCAGAACGTGAGATCCCACGCTTGGCAATGTTCGCGGGGAACCAAGTTGAAGAAATCAATTCCCACTGAAAGTCGAACGGAGCCCACGATCCGAGCAGCATCAAAAGTGCAGCTAAGAATGCGGCGGCAGCGAAAAGCCGGCTTGAAGTTGTCACGGTGACAAACGGCCCAAGCACGCTTTGAATGCGTTCTTGTATGCGGGGACAAAGAGAGGGTCATTGAGGAGTGAGCGTGCGAAATCAGCGATTGCGGAGATGCGTTGCCCGTTTAACGCACGTGCTTTGCCGCGGCCATTGTACCGTTTGGCCCATCCTCGTCGCGCGTCACGTCGTGTCACAGCATGAGGAAAACGAGCCATAAAGTCACGCTGAATTTCCAGGCTTGATTCAAAGACGGCTGTCTTGTTTTGGGTCAATTGTTCTGACCAGCGGCGATGTCGAACGAGTGGCTCGGCAACAAAGTCGAAACCAAAGTCGACCGCCGCTCGCAACCAAAACTCAAGGTCTTCTGATCTTGCGTACGTTGTATTGAAATTACCGATCGATTCGAAAACCTCACGTCGCATGACAGAACTGCTCATCGGCACAAAGTTCTTGATTAGCAGTTGGCCAGCGAGTCCGTGTCCTCGGTACGATTCGAGCGGATTCGACGGGATCACATGGCCGTTTTCGTCAATATCTTCTCGGCTGGAATAAACAATCGCGACATCCGCGGAAGCGAACCTCTGCATCTGTTTTTCGAGTTTGTCATGGAGCCAAAGGTCGTCCGAATCGAGAAACGCGATGAAGTCGCCACGCGATGCCGCCATCCCCGTGTTTCGTGCAGAGGCAGCACCACCGTTTGTTTTAGAAACACCGCGGACTCGCTGATCAGCGGATAACTCGCTGATGACTGCAGCAGTGCGATCCTTCGAGCCGTCGTCGACAAGGATGACTTCGATGCTCGCGTACGTTTGCTCAAGGACGCTTGTCACGCAGTCCTTCAAAAATCGTTCCGCGTTGTAGCACGGGATGACAACGCTAACTAAAGGTTCGGCCGGGTTCATGGGGAATGTGGTCTGATGAATAGAAAGTGATCCGCGATTTACGAAAGATTCGCTCTGTTGCCAAGTTGGTTTAGGCTATGATTGGCAGTTTATGTGCGGGGGGTGTCTTCCAGGCCAATTGAATGAGTGATCGGGGATCTGATGAATCGAACGATTGAAAAATTACGCCACCAGTACGATGTCGAACGTGAACTGGTTGGGCGGCTAAAATCTGCAGACAAAACCACCCGTCGGTCGGGGCTATATTCCGAAGTCTACAACGAATTGTACACACGGGTTCCCGACCATCCTGGGATGACAAGGCAAGTCTCGCCGGATCAGATCAAGCAGCGTACCGACGAGCAGTTAGGGTCGATTAATCCCTACATTCGGAGCGATGGCGTCTACTTGGAAGTGGGTGCGGGCGATTGTCAAACTGCGATGCGGATGACAGAGTTGATGCGGCGAGTCGTTGTCGTCGAAGTGTCTGCCGAAAAGGCACTCTCGCGTATCGACGCCCCAGAGAACTTCGAGTCAGTGATCAGCGATGGTGTCGGGATTGGGACCGACGAAAAGGATTTCGTCGATATCGCGTTCCACAACCAAGTCCTCGAGCACTTGCACCCCGAAGATGCTGTTGACCAGATCCGCGCCGTTCACGATGCACTTCGTCCTGGAGGGGTGCTGATCCTGCGGACGCCACATTGCTACATGGGACCAGCCGATGTCAGCCGGCATTTCTCCGAAACGGCGACCGGCATGCACATCAAGGAGTACACCAACGCAGAAATCGCTGATCTATGCAAAAAGATCGGCTACACGCGAATCCAAAAAGTCATTCGATTCAGCGGTCACCGCTTCGAGATCCCCATGGCACCCGTTCGCTTCATGGAGTTGCTGTTGCGTCCTTGGCCAGCGAAGCTACGCCGAAAGATGGTGCGTTCACCGCTGCTACGCCCGATCTTCCGGATCGAATTGGTTTGCCAGAAGTAGCCGTTGGCTTTGGCCGGGAACAACGCGTGACGCATCGAGAAGATGCGTGTAGAGAGCCCCGCGTTGAAGAAGAGTTGCCTTTGCCGGTCGCTGACTTACTGGCGACCAGGCAGCTGCGTTCGTTGCAGCAGTGCTAGTTGTTAAAACCGAGCGCCGATTGCAAGGTCGATGTCAGGCGTCGACAGATCCACCGTTCCCAGGGTTGGACTTTAAAGCGACTTTTCTTTCGCGAACCGATCGTTTGTGAGATCACCGATGCATCGAGTTCGCAATCGAGGTAGTCTGACAATCGCGAGATAATCGCTGGGTCCTTTGCCAGTTGATCGTACCGTACAAGACAAGCATCAAGCTCATCGGCGGTCTTCAGGAAAGAGTCCGCGAGATACGCCCAGTGTGACATGAATTTAGTCGCACTATCGATTCGGAAATCCGGGCGTTCGGTGAACCAATAGGATTTCCGCTTGTACGACCGATAGGCATCGATCGGATTACGAACCAGATAGATAATACGACACTGCGGGAAGATCCATTTCAAATAATGCGCGTGATATCCGGTCACTCGGACGTATTTGATTCCCCAATTCGTGTACCCACGCTCGGAAGCGGCGTCACCAAACTGAGATTGAAAGTAGCCGTGGTGGCCACGCCGCAACGCGTCGATTCCCGGATTGAGATTTGCAATCCAGCTTTCTGCGAGCGGCTTCTCAAGATTCTCGCAGGTATAGGTCAGATGTGGTGAATCTTCGGTGAGAGACTCGATGGTACGACACAATCGGTGAACGGGGACGAATTCTCCGAATGGCTCTCCCCAAAGCAATGTTTTGTCGCTTGAGCAGATAAGGCGTTGCAGCAATGTCGAACCGCTGCGCCAGCCAGCGCTCAACACAAAGACAGGACGATCTTTGGCCGCTGAAGATGCTGAGCACGCCGCACGGAGAAATCGCGCGGCCGGGACGATCCGTTCTCCCCGAAGGATTCGGGGAATCTGGCGATGGACGATCCAAGAGGGATAGGTTGAGCTCACCGCCAAAACTACAGGGCCGAAGGAACGGGATCGAGAAACTTCAACAGGTCTGCATTTTCGCCATTGATTCCCGTTTGGTCCGCATACCAACGGTGAAATGATGCGAGACTTTCGTCGAAATCAACCACGGGAGTGTAGCCCAACTGGTTCATCGCTTTTTCAATTGAGAATGTCAGGCCGCGAAGTTGTCGCCACAAACCGGGGCCATCCAATCGATCGGTCGGCTTCACACGACGCCGGACTTTTCCGCTGCCCCCTGAACCTTTCAGTTTGTTGATCACTGGGTTAGGCATCTTGAGGATCAACTTCTTCGCGGACTTTTCCGCTGATGCGAACCACGGGTCTCGTTTCAATGCGTCGCGTACATTGGAAGACGCGAGGTGTTTTGCTGCGGAAGTCAAACTGGCTTTTGGACCCTCGGACTTTTCAATGATTCTTGTCGCTTCTTCAAGTGAGACTCGCCCGATCAAGTGGTCGATCCCAAGTGGCTTGGCCAAGCCGTACGCCAGTTCGGACCATGTCGCTGTGCGTCCATCGGTAACGAAAACTCGGCCGTTCACCGCGTGTGTCGTTTTTAGAGCGCAAATGATCGCGTGAGCGACGTTCAGCACGTCGGCTGAAGGGAACGGTTGGTTTCCTTCGTCGACTAAAGCAAAGCGACGTGATTTGATTTGCTTGATCAGCCCTGTCAAGAAGCCAGCATGCACCCCTGTGATCATCGGCGGGCAAAGCGAAATGCAGTCCAATCCTTTCGAGACGGCGGCGCGTACTTTGCGGTCTTGTTCGGCTTTGATTCGAGAGTAGGCAGAGTGGATTTCGCCAATCGGCTGATCTTCGGTAACGTCGCTGATGTCTTTGATGTCCCCGTATGACGAAACACTGCTTAAGTGGACGAGACGCTGAATCTCCGCCTGTCGGCAAGCGGCAAGGATGTTCTCAATCCCTTTCAACATCACCGGTTCGGGACCGCGAGAGCAATTGACCACGTGCGTGCAACCTTGCAGCTTTTGGGTCAGTTGAGGCAGATCCATCACGTCTGCAGTTTCCAGATCGATTCCGAGTCTGGCCAAACGCCAAGCTCGCCCGGTGCTATGGATCAACGGAAGGATCTGAATCTCTGGATCAGATGCAAGCTGGCTTACGACGGTTGCACCGACAAGACCAGACGCACCTAGGACGGCAACTTTCATCATTTGAGTGATTCCTAAAACAATCGCGACTTGGCGGCCTAGGTGGAGAATGTTTGGTTTTGTGGGTACCACGCTTCCGGCATGGTTTTGCGGTTCGCGTACAACGCCTCAAGGAGACGCGCTGATTGCAACCCGGCGAACGCATCGACGCGCGGCGAAGTGCCGGTTCGGATCGAATGAAAAAAATCATCAATCAGGAGGTCAGACTCAACCTTGCCGTCAACCAAGTCCAAACTCGGACGCTTGATCTCAAATTCCATGCCGGGTCGATCCTTCGGATAAAACACGACAGGTGTATCACGACCGTCTTTCGATGCGAGATGTCCTTGGTCGGTCTCGATCACAATTCCGGGACTCATCGCAACCGTGCGGCTGAATCTGGCAGTTCCGGTGATCTGTTTGCTTGAAAAATTGAACGTGGCAAAAGCGTTGCTTTCCGGCCCACCTTCCGAGTCATCATGGAGTTCGAAATCGTCAGGGTATCCGAACCATGAGATCATACGATCCATAAAATGGCTTCCGTTACCCGTCATCACACCACCGCCCGCCGAAGAGCGTTGGAGGTTGTAACCGCTCAGCGGCGCCCAGCCGCCCAGCGACCCGAATTGGTATGCGAAACGGGTGACACGTCCGAACGTCTGGTCTTGCACCAGTTCGCGGATAATTTCTGATTGCGGCAAGAATCGCGTTTGATAGCCAACTGCAACTTGAACACCTTTTGCATGACTGGCATCAACAATTTCTTGGCCATCTTCAAGACCAAGTGAAAGTGGCTTCTCAACCAATACGGCAACGCCTGCGTTGATACACTTGACAGCTAAGTCGCGGTGAGTGTGGTTCGGAGTCGCAATCACCGCTGCATCGATTGAACCGAGGAGTTCGTCAACGCTCTCTGCGATGATCGGCTTGATCGCAAATCGTTCGGCAAGGTCTTCTGCATGACGACGAACCGGATCGACAATCGCCGTCAGTTCAGCGTCGGGACAGGCACGAATCGTCGGAACATGGGTGTGCGCGGCGATTTTTCCAGAGCCAATCATCGCAACACGGAAGCGCTCAACGTTGCGTTTTTGGAATGAGATTTTTACGTCGGTATGTGGAATCGTTTCTGACATTTCAGTTGTATTCTCGGACCCATGTGTCGTCTTGCTCGTATCCCTTGGCAATCAGAAATTCGGGCAGGTCGTTGATCTCTCGTAGCAATTGGCGGATACGTTCACGGTGTTTCTCCGCTTTCCATTTTTGTTGTGTCGACGGGTCCAGTGGCCGGACACCATTCATCGCACGTGTTTCCAAGGTCGTTTTATCGGATTGGTGAAACGACGAAAAAGGAGAACTGATTTTCCAGCCAATGAAGTTGGTTAATCGTTTTTCGACTTCATCGCATTCGGTAACCAGTTCACGGTAGTCAACCGTAATCGCATCGTCCGCTTGACTGGCGTACTCGATGTGATCGCGAAGTGCTTTCCAGCGGTCGATGGTGACGAAGTAATCGGATTTCTTGACGTGCAACGAAGTGAGCACCGAACGGGGATCGCGCGTCAGCAGCACAAAACGGCAATCAGGCCGCCGGTTGGCATAGTACGCTCGAATCTCATCGATCCAAAATGTGTCCAACGGGCGTTTGGTCACTGTAAATGCGCGTTGACGCTTTGCAGACCGGGCAACATTGATCGCCGACATTTCTTTACGAAAGACGCGAACGCTTTGGACACACTGATGGACCATCAAATACAGCATGGTCGATCCCGAACGCGGATAGCCAGCAATGCAGACGTGAGCCCGCATCGAATCGATCCCGGGAACGATTCCCGCGATGCGGTCGACGGCCTCCAGCGATGCTGTTCGCAACGCACCTTTGGCGGTCTGTCCAACGGGTTTGGGGATGTCGGATGGTACGGCGGGTTTAGTCAATGGGGCGGACAAACAAGACTCTCCTGCACTACACCGATGGGTGAGAGCTAGCGGACGTTGGTGCTGGGGCGCAAGAATGCAGCGTCGTCCAAACGGATTGGTCGATTTGGACCAAAGTATCCAGACGTTCCAAACGAGGAAGCAATTGGCTTTGGGCGTACGCGATCGCTTCGGTCATATCGACTGAAGAGCGATCGATTGCCACTGGTTCAGATACTTTGCGGCCCATCTTGCGAATTGACTTGGGAAACATTGGACCAATGCGGTTCCAAAGCGGTCCATGCCGGAATCGGTGGAGCCAACCGATTTTTTTGGTGACGACACCGGGCGTTTCATGCCGCCGACTTTGGACGGCAGCGGTAGGCAGCTTTTCGGGAGCCAAGCCGAGAAAACGAATCGATTCCGATACCGCTGCGAGTGGATTGTCACGCATCGACTCCATGGTCAATACGTGCACTCGGTCTCGTCCAAATCGATCAAGATATGGCTCGAGTTGCAATGCGTAATCGCTGTAGTCCAAGTAACAGTTTTCTTCGCGAAATGCGTCGAGCGGCGATCGGTTTTCTTCCACACGATGACTGCGGACACGATGCCAGTAGTGGCTGACCGCTCGCTGCACCGGATCACGCATCACATAGATAAAACGGGCATCCGGTGCGAATGCCGCAATTCGATCGGCGACGCCGGGGTGATCCGGCATGTGCGTGTAGACAACGCTTGATTCTCCGCGAATCACAGCATCGGCACCGTCTTCGAACAAACTCATGTACCACTCGAGCCCTTTGGTTCGTCCCAGTTCGGGAACGAAGTGACAGGGTTCTTTCACCGACGACATATAGATGTCCGGGTGCGCATTCAGGTAGTCATGCAACGAAGATGTCGCTGACTTCATCGCACCGATCACAAACAGGTTAGGTTTGGCAGAAGTTACCATCAGTTGGGCCGGTCGATGTCAGAGTCAGCAAGGCTGAGAAGCCAGTTGTCTTTCTTGATTGCCGTTTCGGCGGAGGCGGGGTCCAGCCCTTCGCGTCGAATCACAAGGAATCGCTCGGGTTGCCGCCGAATAAATCCATACGCAAGCAACGCGCGTTCGATGATCGGGTGAGTGATGTTCGCAATCAAGATAGCAGCACCCTGGCGCCGTACAGATGTCACGATGCCTTCGATTGCCGCGGCGATTGCAACTCGGTCATCCAAGTTCGCAATCAAATCGCCAAGCATTGCACGTCGGTAGGGGTAGGCGTGATCTGGTTCACGAATCGTCGCCGTTGCTGTAGCAACCGAACGTCCATTCTGGCGAACTTCAATGCAGTGAAAGTTTTGTCCTGGTTGATCGACATACTTCCAATTCATAAACGAAGCGTCACGAACGGTGCCACAGCCTACATTCTGCGACATTTGTTCCCAAAGCAGATCATGCTGCTCACCAAAGCGATCGATCGGAATGGTTTGATAGGACGCGGGTACCGGACTGGAACGCACGACGCGTTTCGTTTTATCGATCCCACGCCAAATCGTTGATGCCGGACCGGCCAACATCCCGATCGGAAGCTTCTCGTTGAAAACCTGCTTCGGGTCAACGATGTAAACGAATTGGTTCAAAGGACAAACAATATCCCAACCGAGCGCAACGAGAATGTCCCGCATCTGCTGTGTTTGGCCTAGTGACAAACTGAACGGCAATTGCCGCTCCGCTTGCTGCATCAGTTCCGGCCCGATGCCGAGTGTTTGGAACGCTTCCAAGACTCGTGTGTCGACATGCCATCCGGTTGTAAAATCACGTTCGCCGATTTTGCAGCGAACCGAGATCGCTAGGTTTTGTCCAACGATTTGGTCATTGATACGATAAAACCATGCAGACGGTGTGGCACCAAGGCGTTCTGCGGATTGTTCGACCATCCAGCGGAAGCGAACTTCGTTAAGTGATTCTGGTCGATGCGGCCAACCCGCTTTGTGAAAGGCTGCGATTTCTTCTCGGTTCGCATCCCCGACCTGAATGACGTTGCCAGTTGCTGCGGTTGAAACGCGAACGACAGGTGCCGGATCGGAGTCGTTGGCTTCCGAAGGCAAACGCTCGATAACTGATGCAGCGATGGAGTGAATTCCAGGCAGATTCAGATCAGCAAATGTGAACTCCGTTGGAAATGCACCATTGAGTCGCTTTAACAGCATCAATGCGGAAAGCGAATCGAGTCCGATCTGGAAGAGACTTTTTTCTTTTGGAATACGATCTGGTGAGCTCTGCCCCAGTACGGTAGCGACATTCGTTGCAATGCGTTCCACGATTGCAGCGAGACGCTGTTCACGATCCAATCCGACAATTGAATGCAGCCAGTCTTCACCGTCACCGTTCCCGCTACTGCTGGAGTTGCCGCTGGGGCCACTTCTCCCCAGTTCTGCTAAGTAGGGACGTTGTCGACGGGCTTCGAGGACCGGTTTGAAGATGTCCCATCGGACGTTTGCAATTGTTACCTGTTTGGCACCACGTGTGAGAACCCATTCGAGAGCTGCCATCGCGGGTCCTGGTGAAACGGGATCGTTCCCGATCGCTGCGAGCGCGTCGAGCGATTCATCCGATGCCATTCCGCCTCCAGCCCAGGGGCCCCAATTGATCGACAATGCAGGTAGTCCACTGCGGACGCGAGCGTCGGCAAGTGCATCGAGACATGCATTCGCGGCTGCATACACCGTCCGTTCCGCCGAGCCCCAGTTCGCGGAAATGGACGAATAAAAAATCATGAAATCGATCGGCATCGATTCCGTGATTCGATGGAGACTCCATGCACCGCTGACCTTGGCAGCAAGCGATCGAGCGACGTTGTCGCGATCAAGCGACTCAATTGGGCAAACCTGGTCAATCCCCGCAGTATGGATGACACCGCCTAGCGGAGCCAACGTTCCTGCCTTTTCGATCGCAGTTCGCAACTGAGACGTATCCGTCACATCGCAGGGGACGTGGACGAGTGCGATGCCTTGCTGACGCCAAAGGTCAAGTCGTTCACGGTTGGTTTCGTTGGGACTGCTTCGACTGACCAACACGATTGCCTTTGCACCAGACGCGATCAACCATTCGGTCGCGTGAAGTCCCAAGGCGCCCAGTCCGCCAGTCACGAGGTAACTGCGGTCGCATCTGATATCTGCAGCACGTTCGGAGTTTGTGTCAGGTAGACCTGGTACTAGTCGGGGCACAAACGTTTGCGTTCCGCGACGGATCAATTGGTCTTCGTTACCGTGTTGGCTTAAAAGCTCGCCAACTGACTCAACTGGGATGCTGGTGCACGAACTGGACAGGTCGAGAATTCCGCCCCATTGCGATGGGCGTTCCAGAGCGATCGAACGACAGAATCCCCATACCGCTCGCATCTCAGGACAAACGCAGTCATCTGCAGCAACAGAATGGGCACCGCGAGTGACCACCCAAATCGGCAGGTGGGAAGTGTTTTGGTTTTTATGAGCTGCTTCGAATATCTTTGAGAGCGACAACAAACACTCTGCGATCCAATTTTCTTTCGTTTCCGATTCACATCGGGGAATCACGACGACCAAAGATGCGAACTCTTGGTCTTGATCAGCAACAAGTCGATTCAACATCCCGGCCGGATCGGACCACTCGTTTTCGTTGACGATGTGATGAAACGGAAACGACACATCGGCGGAAAATTTGAGGTCAGCGGCGTTCAGGACAAGTAACGCCTTCTTGTCCGAGTCAGGATTTGCCGTGAGTTCTTGCAGCGTTTCCTGGTAGAGAAGATTTTGGAACTCTTCAGCTGCCGCTACAGAAGGAAGTGCTTCGTCGGATCTGGGAGGCGTTTCAAACCAGTGTTTCTGTTCGTCGAACGGATAGCCCGGCAAACTGATCGTAGGCACTCTGTTTGTGCTTGGGGCATTTCCTTGGTGATGCCACACATTTGGCAGCTTCCCACCTCGCACGAAGCATTCGGCGAGTGACTTTAGGATTGATGTGACTTCGCTCACGTTCTGATTGATCGAAGGCAGCCAAGCGGCAGAGCTTTCGGGCACGCAGCGTCTGCCCATCGAAAGTGAGTAGGGGCGCGGGCCGATTTCGATGTAGGCGTCAGGGTGCGATGTGTCTGCGCATTGCATCGCACCATGGAACGCAACCGGCTTTCGAATTTGTTCACGGAAGTAGGCCGGTGAAACCACTTCGATGTCGCTACCTGTGACGGTGCTGATCCAAGGGATCACTGGCGATTGCAAATTCGCATGGGACGCGACTTGTTCGAAGTCTTCGAGAATTGGGTCCATGCGGTGTGAGTGAAATGCATGTGACACCTGCAACATCGTCGCTTTACATCCGTCATTCTCGAGCGTCTTGACGAGCTCTAGAACCCGTGACTCGTCACCCGATATGACAATTGATTCTGGACCGTTGAACGCGGCGATGGAGATGCCTTCGGTTTGTTTGACCAAAGGTTCGACGCGTGACCGTTCTGCTTTCACCGAACACATCACGCCACCGCTTGGCAGTTGCTGCATTAATCGCCCACGAGCTTCAACCAGCTTTGCCGCATCTTCGAGGTTGAGTACGCCTGCTGTCACCATGGCGGCAAACTCGCCGATGCTGTGCCCTAATACAAATGTAGGACGCACACCCCACGACTGCCAAAGATTGGCAAGGGCGTACTGAATACAAAACAAAGCAGGCTGCGTGAATTGCGTTTGATGGATTCGGTCATTCCCAGTGGTCCGCTCGAATAGCAACTCGTGTATGTCGAGTTCAAACTCACTGACGAAAATTCGGTTGCATTCGTCGATCGAATTTCGGAAGACATCGAACGAGGTGTAGAGCTCACGCCCCATTCCAGCAAACTGTGAACCTTGACCGGTATACAAGAATCCGAAACGGTCAACTTTCGAAGCCGGCTGATCTCCAACGATGACGTGAGGATGTTCGTCCGAATTGGCAAGAGCGGTAAGGCATTCAATTGCTTCGCCAACATTGCAAGGCAAGATGGCTGCGCGATAGGCAAAGTGCTGACGGCCGAGACGCAGTGATTCTGCCACAGCAGAAAGAGGCAACGTCGGATGCTTGCGAAGCTGTTCGGCTAAAGATCTTGCCGCCGAATGCAAACCGGATTGGGTTGGTGCAGAAACCGGGACAATCCATTGTTGAAGCGGCTGAACGGGTTCGCCGTTCAGAATGACGGGGTCACGTGGTAGTTCAACGTCATGTGGCGCATCGATCAGTTGGCGAGGCGGTTCCTCGATGATCAAGTGGACGTTGGTGCCGCCAACACCGAACGAATTCACGCCTGCACGCAAGAGTCCGTCGCTGCTGGAATCGGGCGCGAGCCAAGGTGTCAGTTCTGTTTGAACTGCAAAGGGTTCACGGGCGAAGTCGATCTTGGGATTCGGTGCCGCCGAAGTCAATGAAGGGGCAAGTTGTCGATGCTTGAGTTGCAGCAAGACTTTGATAAGTCCGACAATACAGGCACCAGCTTCGAGATGGCCAATATTCGGCTTGATCGAACCGATTCGGCAAATCGTACGCTTATCGGATGGTTGGCTGGCGAACTGTCGATCGGTATAGGCAAGGGCTAGCCCACGGACTTCGATAGGGTCACCGAGCTGAGTGCCTGTGCCGTGAGTTTCGACATAGGAAATCTCACTGGGATCAACGCCAGACTTGGCCAAGCAATTGCGAATCGCGTCAGCCTGTGCTTGCGGGTTGGGCGCCGTAAAACCGACGGTTCCGGCACCATTGCTGATGCCGACGCCACGGATCACCGCGTGGATTCGATCTCCCCGTTCGAGCGCATCGTTCAGCCGACGAATCACAACGACGCCAACGCCTTCACCGAGGACGGTGCCATTCGCTTCGGAACCAAACGTCCTGCATTGACCGTTTGGCGAGAGGATCCCCAATCTTCCAAGCTGGACAAACCGGGCCGGATCGAGAATCAGGTTCAGTCCGCCCACAATCGCGGTATCACAATCTCCGCCCAAAAGCGATTGACTTGCATAATGGATCGCCGCACCAGAGGAAGAGCAGGCGGTGTCGACCGCAACACTCGGTCCGTTGACTCCCAGAAATTGTGAAAGTCGGTTGGCAAACGCAAAGCTTTCCCAACATCGATAGGGTAATTCAGATGCCGCCAGTGTCTGGTTGGCAAAATTTCGGTAATCACTGTACATGACTCCGACAAATACGCCGGTGGTCGGATCGCGTCGATCGCCTGCGTCTCCGGCATCTTCGAGGGCATGCCATGCGGTTTGCATAAACAGACGCATTTGCGGATCGATCAATGCGGCCTCGTGGGGCGCGATCCCGAAGAATTCTGCATCGAAACCGTCAACCGAATCCAGCAGCCCGGCCCAGTGTCTACGGTTGTCTTTCAGGGGACCCAGGAATCCGGGGCGTTGACGTGGAACCGGCGTAACCGAACTACGTCCTTGGCTGATTAGTTCCCACAGTTCCTCAGGACTGTTCGCCCCAGCGGTTTTGACCGAGTATCCGACGATCGCCAAGTCCGTATTCGCAAGATCACGGTTGCGGGTTCCGGTGATTCGCACGCTCGTGCGGGTTCGATCTGAATCGTGATCATTCGCTGTCGTTGCAAAATCGGTAATCGCGGCAACGATCTCTGAGACGCTGGAATGTTCAAACAAAAGCGTGCTGGGAAGCCACGGGTAAAGCGCCGACAGGCTGACCGTAATTTCCACGACTTTGAATGAATCACAACCCAAGTTCTCAAGGCGATCGTGGCGCCGAACTTCGTCAGGCGAAATTCGCAACGCATCGGCAAATGCTTGAACGACTTGAGGCTCAATCGTTTCGGTGTCGGTAACTTCGATAGCGTTTGTTGCCGCAACATTTTCTTCACCGAGAACTGCTGCATGAATTGCATCAATCTGGTGCAGTTCAGTCACGATTCGTTCTAGAAACGTCTCTCGCCAACGAAGCTGCGCATAACTGTCCGTCGTCGGAATTGATGTGTCGACTTTGGAATCGGTCGCTTGCTGTTTGCTAAGTTGTTGATCTGTTGCTTGCTGAGGTTCGAACTTGCAATCTTGCAGATCGTCAGTCTTAAAGACCACGTCAATGTCGCCATTGGTACTTGCGACAATGTCTGGCGACAAAGAACTGACGAAGGTTCGTGCTGGCGAATTGCGTTCGGTGACGAACGCTTGAACGCGAATCTCGTTTGCCGAATGCGTGTTCGCGATTTCGGCGACTTTCGCCATCATGCGATGCTCGACACCTCGCCCCATGACGCGACAACTTAGCATGAACGAATCAAGAAGCGGTTGATCAGCGGCAAAGTCGACGATCAGTAGACCAACAAAGCCGTAGTCGCCAAACCGATCGCGGACGCGGACGCTATTGACGGTGTAGCGGGAGTCCTCCAGCAGACGCCGCATTTCTGTTTCGTCACGCCTAACCGTCGTCAGGTTGAACTGATTGGTGCGCAAAGTCAGTTGGCTTGCACGAGCGACGTCTTCAGCGTTTAGTTCTCTGAAATCGATATCGAGTTCTAAACTGTCTAAGAATGACGCAAAGCTGCCGGACGACTGCCGCAAGGCTTGGCGGTCGGCTTCTTGGCGATACTGTTCGGTACGTGAACGGTCCGCCGATGTGATCGAGAGGACGTCTAGATCCCAAAGGTGGTCAACGATACGCGTTGCGGCATTTGGCTCGACAGGGTACCGCAAGGTCAGGACCGAAGGACAATGACTCCGTACTTCGCCGCATTCGACGGGGTTGTCATCTAAAAAGACAAAACTATCGACGCCGAGGTTTAAACGTTCGGCAAGCTCATAGAGGTTGCCAGATTTGGGTAGCCAATTGATTTGTGCTCCGACAATGCTCTCGCGTTGGAGTAGCATGTCTGAACGTTCTTCGAAGACCGGCCATACATCAGCTTCTTCGTTTTTGCTGCACAAAGCGACCAGGATTCCATGTTCGCTAAGGTTGGACAGGTACTTTTGCAGTCTCTGATGTTGTGCGTGAATGCGAATGCCATCAGTCCCCTCCTCGCCAACCACTCCTTCCCATAGCGTATTATCGCAATCGCTGGCGACCAGTTTTCGTCCGGGAGAATAAAGCCGGTACAGTCGGCGTGAAATGACTGTCGCAAGAAAGCTGAAGTAAGACGGCAGGTAGGGTATGTGTCCAATCTTGTTTCGCAGTGGGTCATCGATTTCGCGAACGGCGTAGACATCATGGAAATCGGATGCTTCGACGACGGCAACACCAGTCAGACCGGTTGCGGCAGCCTTGAGTTGTTCCTCAATCGTTTTCCATGGACCGTTTCCTGCCGAAGGACAGAGCAGCAGCAGCGTCTTGCCAGAAGAGATTGATCGATGTTGTTCGAGAGCAGCAATCGTTTCTTCGGCCATCGAGCTCAAAAACTGAAATTGCTCAGTTTCATCTGCAAGGGAGTCGCCTTGTTCACGCAACCAATCGGAGATGCGAATCATGACGACCGCGGTACCGGAAGTGGTGTTCGTCAGACTGCCAGGATTGAGCAGCGACTGTAGCACCTGTGCGTAGGGCTCGAATTTGATTTCACCTCGTATCCCAAGCATATCGAACCAAAAGTCTAATGCCTGTCGAATGGGCTCCGCGGTAAAGGTTGCGACGATCGATAAATCGATTTGTGCATTTAAGCCTTCATCCTCTGAACGCTTCTTTTCGAACTCCAGCGAGCGTTGTTTCTTGAACTGACTGATCAGTTCCGTTGTGCCTGGATCCTGCGGCGTAGCGAGGCGTTGGGCCAACTCAATCACGATGTCGATGGTGGGCCGTGCACCAGCGATAGCCATCGGTGTATCATTCCATGCCGTTTGTAACCGTGGCGGTCGGACGACGATCCCTGCGACTTTATCGTTTTCTTTGGTGAATACTGTCAGCAGACTTTCGGTTGCCGTTTTTAACGCGACATACGACGCGAAGGCGGGGGGATTCTCTTCAACGAAAGACGATGAGATAGCGATCGCTCGACCGTTACTGTCGCAAAGAAGTTGGCGACAAGCGAGCAACGGTCGACGCACGAGATTGAGGTTGTCATTGATGTAGGAACTAAAATGTGTTCCATCGAGGTCGTCACCCAGGGTAACGACCTGCGGAGGAGCACACGCGTTTAACACCAACCCGTTCAGCCGACCTTCGTCTGCTTTGATCCGTGTCGCTATCTCGTCGCACCAAGCTTGATTGCCCACATCACCGATCAACAGGTGAACCGTCGCACCGAGTTCCTGAAGTTCTGAGATTGTCTGACGGGTTTCGTCAGGAAAGCTTCGGCCTGTGGCGTAGACCGTTGCTCCGGCGAGAGCCAGCGTGGAAACGAAATCAGCACCCAAGCCCCGACTGCCACCAGAAACTAAGAACACCTGATCTCGCAAGGAGTCCAGTGTTCCGCTTTTTAGCAGTAGGCGTTTAACGTTCTCCGGTGATGTCGGCCCCGAAGGCAACCGGAAGTAGGTTCTGATAGACGCCTTAGCTGCCGGTGTCGTCTCTGTCGCTACAACACGGAGTTCGCTGTCGAGCATCCGCAATGCGGGGTCAAAGCGTGTCGTTTCGAACGAATACGAAATCGACGAAGCCTGATCGACAAGCTTTCCGCTTACGTCTGCTTGGTCGACTAAACCAAACTCGATTGACAGTTGTGTGAACAGCGAATGCAGACCTGGGATTTCCATCCCAACCAAATAACTCGTCAACGCAAGAATCTGGTTCCGACCAACGGTGTCATCCAAGGTCCAATCGACCGTGGAGGGCGAATCAACTTGGTACCGTCCATGGATGGCTATACCGTCGATGCACTCACGCGCTGTACGGTCCAGAGGACGCTGGCGAATCGGAACTTCGACTGAATTCGAAAGTTCCTGTTCAACAAATGTGAAATCGACGTTCGCTTCTCGCGTATCAGCAAGCAGGACCAGTTGCTCGTCGTCTAGCAAGCGAAGGCGATGGCTGTCCTTGGTTTTGACGATTTCCAGTTGATACGTTTGATCCGGGTAGACTGCCCCGCGAAATTCGACATCCAAGCCTCGCACGCAGACCGTGCAAGGCAAGTATGAGAGCATCTTGGACAACACCAAAATGCCATGGCAGATATTTCCGCCAAACGCAGATCTGCGTCCCGCTTCGACATCCACGTGCAATGGGTTGACGTCACGGGACCAACGTGCGTACTCGTGTAGCTCCGCCGCCGAAACCAGAAAGGTCGTGGATGCGTTTTCTTTGGTCACGGAGTGATCGGTGGTCTTGTTGACAGCGATGTCGTCTGAACTCGATGCGTTCATTGACTTCATTTGCTTTCGATGGTTCGTTGGCAGATGGCTTCAAACTGACGTGCGACAGCTTCCGAGCTAAACCGTTCCTGGACTAAATCGTAGGCGGATTCGGCTAAACGATGCGCGAGGGATGGATCGTCAAATAGACGCACGGTTTGATCCACAAATGATTCCGCCCGATCAGCAATCAGCAGGTGTTCATCGTGAGCGACGGGCAAGCCTTCTGCTCCGATGGTGGTGCTGATAATCGGTTTTTTCATCGACATCGCTTCGGGAATCTTCAGCCGAGTACCACCGCCAATGCGAAGTGGGACGATCACGGCAGTGGAGCTGGCCAGGTAAGGTCGGGTGTCGTCGACACTACCAGTCACTTCGACGCCATCCGTCGCTGCCAGCTTTTGGACCGCATCCGTCGGATTGCGTCCAACGATTTGCAGAGTCACATTGGGAGCGCGTTTGCGAAGCTTCGGAAACACTTCGGAGACAAACCATGTCATGCCATCGATATTTGGCAGCCAGTCCATCGAGCCGATAAAGACTAGGCGTTCTGGTGTCGGAGCGACATCTTGTGGGCGGAAATACTCGGTGTCGACTGAGGTGTCGATCACGTCGACATGGTTCCATCCATATTGTTCTTGATAGATTGCTTTATCAGATTGGCTGACCGCAATAACCCGGTCAAATTGATGGCCCGCTCTTCCTTCAAACGCCGCCATCTTTTTCCATTGCAGCCACATGTAGCCGCGGCGAACCATCCCCGGATCTGTCTTGAAATGTCGTTCAAAGATCTTTGCTTCGACATTGTGTTCGAAGAGAATCGATGCGGGCGAATCAAGACCGATCGAGTTCCTTGCCATTTGGACAAAGTCACAGATGAGCAGATCGATTTGAGATTTCGCAAGAATCGAAGCGGCCGCATTCCGGAGTTTGACGTCGTAGTCCTTGTTGACGTTGTAGGGGTACCTGGAAAGCATGTTGACTGCTAGGTCTTTGTAGAACGCCGGTGTATACCGCGGCGTTTCGGCCCAGGGAATTGTCTCAAGCTTTAATCCGAGGTCCGTCATCTTGGACCGAAAGTTGCGATCCTCTGGCCGTTCGTTGCACAGGTAGGTGACTTCGTGCCACTTCGACAGATGTCGAAGGACATTGAGCGTGCGGATCTTACCGCCGGTGTCGGCAGGGAATAAAAACCGCTTTTGCAAAAAGAGAATACGCACAAAGAATCCTGATTTTAGCCTGTGATTGGACGAATCCCGTCACGCACGGCTTGGATCCAGCGTGGTGATCCGTTCGGGGAAACTCCCAAAGTGCTCGATGCAAATTCGGCGGCCGACTCGATCGCCTTGAATCGAAGGCGACGCGAAAGGCTCGGTCGAGCGACACTCCATTCGGGAGGAAATGTATATCCCCATTTTTCCATAAAAGGACCAAAAACGTCCGCCACATGCCGCCGCACGTCCGGTGCGTATGCCTCGGAAATCGTTTTCTTGCCTTCTGTTTTATTGGTGTGCGGGATGGTCACCGGAGACGCGACGCCGACGTGGCGCATGACCTGTTCAAATCCCTCCTGCAACGACTCGTGACGCAACAGGAAATCAACATGCTGGCATCCGAGTAGGTAAAAATTGTGATACTCCCGTTGGAAGTATTTTTGCAGGTAGTCTGAAAACGTCAGCCCGGATTGGATGTCATTGAACATCTTGCGATGCTTTGGGGTCAAGCTCCAGGCTTGCCTACGCTCGGGTTCCGAAAAACGATTACGGTGGTCGTAGGTCATTTTCTGGAACTGCGTCATCATGACTTCTAACGGCGATCGAACGGTCGCAAAGACGGTCATGCCTTTCAGTTTTCGTCCAAACTCTCGTTTCAGTTCGTAGTAGACCGCGTGTTTGTGCAAGATCGAGCGCCCACCGTAGTGCTGGGTCAAGACTCGATTGATTGCCGTGCATCCCGTATTCGGGACTTCGACAAAAATGAGGTTGTAGTCTTCGCAGATTACCATTGCTTTTATTCGGTACGTGCCGCCAACCAACAGGATCAGGAGCTTTTCAGGCGACGTGACATGTTCCGTAGTCGAAGCTTGGCTTTATAGGCGTTGTCTTTCCAATAGTCGATGTAGGCCCACTTGCGGACTCGATTGTCCAGGCCGAAGAACAATTGTTTGGCGAGCGAGTTGTCGATTTGTTCGTTGTCGACAATGGTTTCATAACCATGTCGGCGAAGGGTTTCACAGGCGACGGTTTCGAACGCGACCCTTTGTTTTTGGGAAAGCTGTTTACGCCATTTGTCGAAGTTACCGCGATTCAGTTTCAACGGTATTTGCGTGCGAAGTGCTTCTCGGACGGATCCGTCGGGGTCTTCAATTGCCAGAAAGTCTACCAAACGATCCATTTGTTCTTCGGGAGATCCCAGCAAGCCTTCGTAGGTGACCTCGAGCACACGGTCAGCGGGCAACGTCGCGACAAACTGGTCAACCAAATCGACTTCTTTCTTCCAGCGTCGCGAGACGGTGTAGATGTTTTTTCCACCCCAGTAACGCTTGAAGAGCGACACGGCGACATCGCGGCCGTCACGAACCATGTGGATGTATTTCGCGTCAGGATAAAGTTCCCCAAGGACAGCAAGGTCCAATGTGTACTCGGGGCTTTTGTCGCCGTAACGCTCCATGCCTAGATGGTGTTGAAAACTGACGAAGATCGCGTCGAGCAACCCGCGGAAAGTCGGACTGCAGGTTCGGTCCAACAGATCTTCAAGACTGAGACTAAAGTCCCACTTGCGTTTCGCTTTTTCGAACCACCGTTCAGCCAGGACATGTTCTGCAAGTTGGCGAAGATTCTCGGGTTGCTTCAAGTCGCCATAGCGATCAAGTCGGCGGTAGTAATACACGAAGAATTGGCTCTCGGTCCCAAACGCGATCTTAAAATCGTCGCGAAGGATTTCGCCAAGAATGCTTGTCCCAGAACTGCCATGCCCAATCATCATCACCGGCGCATGATCTTGGTGGAGGATCTCAGGTTGCTGTTGACCCGTCGCGGTTTCTGTCATGGTTTTCGTTCGATTTTAAAAAAACAGTGTGAAATTTGGACGCCGGGCCCGGGGATCAGCCTGTTGTGCGTCCGAGAGCTTCGAACACCGAGAAGACTTTTTTCGCGGTCGCCCGCCAATCTTGTTCCGTCATGATTTCACGGATTTGATCTCGATCCCATTGTTTCTCAAGAGCATCGCAGATTCCCTGAGCGGCATCATCGGATGTGCGGTTATCCAAAACGATTCCAAGACGCTTGTCGGCGAGCACTTCTGGGATACCACCGATTGCGGTTGCCACAGCGGGAACGCCGCACGACAACGCTTCGAGCAACACGTTGGGAGATCCTTCACGGGAAGTCATCAAAGCAAACACGTCGGCTGCGCTGTACCACCGAAAGAGTTCCTCGTGCGGTGTTGCACCGACGAGAACGACTTTGTCTTGCAGTCCGTGTGCGATAATTCGTTCTTCGATGATCCGACCATAGTCTGGGCCGCTGCGTGCCGGGCCGCCGACAATTGCCAATATGCAATCTGGATGCTGTCGAAGGATCTCTGGCATCGCGTCAACCAGTAAGTGAAATCCTTTGCGTTCCTGGCGGTTGCCAACCGAGACAATGATCTTTCGATCGAGTGGCAAATTCAGCTCGCGGCGTGCACCGGCCTGATCGACTTTTTTGAATGACTGGGTATCAACACCGTTGGGAATTCGCACGACACGTGATGGTGCGGCGCCATTGGCGATTGCCGCGTTCGCAATCTCGTCGCTAAGTGCGACAACTCGATCGGCATGTTCTAGTGCCCAGCGGATCCGATTCCCGACTAGCGGAAGCGAGGGGAACCGGAGGATGTCTTCGCCACGACAGGTGATCATTACGGGGATACCGAGTTGCTTCGCCAAGCGAGTTGCGACAACACCGTCGGGGTAGACAAAGTGCGAATCAATAAAATCCGGTTGAAAGTCATGCAGTTGTTTGAACGCGCGTTGAACAACTGGAAACATCAAGTTGGACTGGAAGTAGCCGCCGATTTTTGGCGGCTGAATAAATCTTGGCCGGTGGACAGGTAGGTCCGCGATCGATTCACGATGGGGAATCTGAGAATACACGTACCACTGTTTCGCCGCTTTGATTGGCGGGAAATAGGGCACGGGTGAGATCACACGGATATCCGTTTGCCCCAGTTCGTTCACCGCGCGCAGACGCTCTTTAACGAACACGCCGTGAAGTGGCAGCGTGCTCGACGGGAAGGTGCTCGCGATCGTCAATACCTTCAGCGTCATGCCTATGATCCGCTCTTTCCAGCGGGCACCGTTTCTTGGGCCGAATCGTCAGTTGCCAAATCGGGAAGAGCCAGTGCACGACGCAAATCAAGACGCGGCAACTCAGAGTCTGTAATTGCCGGCTGGTCGTCACCAATTTTTGTACTGATCACGAGATAGTCGCTGGCATCAACGAGCGCGTCCGGGCTATCACATAGCAAATTTGCCAAGTGCGGCAGATGGCGATCAACGTAAGCGAGGTTTTGACCGTGCAGACGTGCGAGCGTAATGCCCGGATCATAGATCGAAAGTTGGAAGCCTTTTCCAAGCAGGTACTCAGCCAAGGTGACAAAGGGGCTTTCGCGAAGGTCGTCAGTGCCCGCTTTAAAACTCAGCCCAACCATGCCGATTCGTCGACATCCAGACGCTTCGATACGGCTGATCGCACGACGGAGGTGAGCTTCGTTCGAAGGAAGCAAAGATCCGAGGACTGGAATCCGAAGTGCTTCCAGTTCAGCAAATCGCGTTAAGGCGCGAACGTCTTTTGGAAGGCACGATCCTCCAAAGGCGAAACCTGGCTTCATGTAAGCCTTGGAAATGTTCAGCTTGTCGTCTTCGCAGACAAGCGACATAACGTCGTGACCGTCAGCACCAAGGCACCGGGCTAGGCTACCGATTTCGTTTGCAAATGCAACTTTCACGGCGTGAAATGCGTTGCAGGCATACTTGATCATTGCCGCGCTGCGTGAGTCCACAACGAATGACCGCGTCTCGACGTTGTGGTAAAGAGACAAAACCAAATTCGCATCCCAGTCGTCAGTCACACCGAACACGACATAGGGCGGGTTGTAGTAGTCTGCGATTGCGGTGCTTTCGCGAAGGAATTCTGGGTTATTGCAGACACGTAGCTCTGGTCCCAGTTCACGTCCCGATGCTTCGCACAATAATGGGACGAGCGTTTCTTCTAGGATGCCGGGCAACAATGTCGAGCGGATGACAACGCAGTGAGGACGGTCGTGCAGACGCAGGTTTTGCCCAATGGTCTCGATGACACTACGAAGTGCGTCAAGCGATACAGATCCGTCAGCTGCTGACGGCGTACCGACTGCGATCAAGGACACTTCGGTTTGTGCAACCGCCTCTGCGGCGCTCGTTGTCGCTGTTAAACGCCCAGCTTTGACCTGTTCGCTCAGCAATTCTGCGAGGCCCGGTTCGGCGACTGGAGATAGTCCGGCGTTGATCTCGCGGACTTTATTGGCGTCGATGTCGACGCCCACCACATCGAATCCATCTTTTGCCAAACACGCGGCGGTGACACAGCCGACATAACCGACACCATAAACGGCTACGCGAGGTTTGGAAGGGTTGGAAGAGGTCATGCGAGTGATCGGCTTTGAGCGGGGAGAGGTTTTGAGGAGCGAACGGTCAGACTGGGGACGCTGTCTACTGTCTCAGTGCAATAGTCACTGTTCGTAAATCACTGATCGTTAATCACTGTTCGTTGGATTCAAGCATCCGATGCGGACGCTTCGATCGTTATTGATCCAACACACGATTGCTTCGTCAAGCATTTTGAACACTGCGGTCCGCTTGCACCCAGGTGACCGGCTGCAGGTTGAAGATGCCTTTGCTGATTCCGACCAACATTGCCAAATTGCTCATCGTGAAATAGAACGGAACACCACCCAATCGGGTTGACCGGAACCGCAGTGACCAGGTGGCCAGCAACGCGATGACGTAGATACTAGTCTGGGCAGCCAGCGAAAACGTGTAGAACCAATGTTCGCTAACGAGGAACAGGTTGCTCACGTAAAGCGCAATCAGGAAAACTGGTATCATCCATCGCAACAGTTTGTGTGAGAGGTACTGCCAGAAAAACACAGGGGTCGATAATAACGGAAAGTCCCCGCGAAGGAGCGATTGCGCCGCTCCGGCAGAAACCCGCACCCGCCGCCGCCATTCTTGAGTTGCCAACGGCGTGCCATTTTCATCGGCGATCGCATCGGGTTCATAAACGACGCGTTTTTTCGCCCGCATCACCCGCATGCTGATGACGAAATCGTCCAAAATCGTGTCGGCTGGCAATGGTTGGTAAAGCGATCGCCAAATGACATACATCCCACCATCGACTCCGATCAGAGATCCGACAGATGATTCCGCCAGTTGGACTTGCCGCTCAAGATCGTAGTAGGTCGCTTCGCCTGAGCCAAAATCGCTTTCCTCACTGCGGAGGATTACCTGACCAGTAGCGGCACCGACAGTCTCGTCAGCAAGTCGATGCACAAGTCGCTTGAGTGCATCTGGACGAAACATGACATTGGCATCACAAAGACACACGATGTCCGCAGTGCTCGCGGCGACACAGTCATTGACAACAGACGCTTTCCCACGCCGCTGTTGAAAAGGGATCAGTTTCGCGCCGGCCGGCAAGTTGGCTTGGACGAATTCATTGGTGCCATCAGTGCTTCCGTCGCTGCCGATTAAGATCTCGAGTCGATCCGCCGGGTAGTCGATCCCGCGGATGTTTTCGAGTTTCTGACGGATCACTTTGATTTCGTTGTGCGCTGGCACGATCAATGTCACACGCGGCAGTTCATCAAAGTCGTTTTCGGCACGACGTTTCGAAAGTCGAGCGAACACGACCAAGACGATCGGATAGCCAAACAACGCATAGAGCAATGCGCAGGTAGCAATCCAGAAAACAACCATCATCGAGTATTCAGTCATGACAATCAGCGAGTCACAAACGGAGCGTTAAGTTGGCGAGGACGGTCTTGATGCATGCGATGTGTTTGCTGGATTGGGCGGTGCATCAATAACGCGTTGCGTTTTAAGAACTCTGCGCGTCAAGAATCTCGGAGTATTCAATCATTGTCACCGAGTCCATTTTAAGGTCGCCCAAGCAATACTCGAAGATGCTTTCCAGACGTCCGTAGAATTCTTCAAGCGATGCTGCATCGGGGGTGTAGGGCGTGCAACCATGTTTGAGCGATGAACTGTGGAACATGAGCATCAAACAAGGATGATTCAGATCGGCGTAGATTTTGGCGAGTGTTCGCAAAGCAGCCGCATCGCTTTGTTCGGGAGAAAACTTAATTCGACTAAGCAGCCCAAGGCGGTCGAGAATGCCGACAACGCGAAACTTCGCCAGCAACGATTCGGAGAGTCCCCGGTGAAGACGATCGCCGAATGCTTGATTCTTGCAAGAGTATCCGACACTGACTGGGACTTCCCAAATCACGCCTGAATCTGTTGCGGGCGTTAAGAGCGTCTGAGAGCTGGCACGGTAAGGCGTCGTTGGGCAACCAATGAAATTTGGACCAGACCGAGTGGTAAAGTCGGAATAGCTGATCACACTTGAGTCGATGACATAGCCCTCGTTAGCCAACGCATCGAGTGATTCAGCGCCAATGCCATAGCGACCCGCACGGAACGATTTGGGACGTTCCCCGAAGGCATGTTCCAATTCGTCGCCGAGTGTCTTTAGTTTCCGTGACAGCAAGTCCGTCGGGAGATTGCAAAGAAATGAATTTCTAGCGGTCAGTTCTTCTTCGAACGGTTGTGTGCACCAGGGATGTAGGTGACCGCCAATTTCACATCGATCGCTATCTGCAATTTCACGAAGGACCTTGGACGCCCTGTCATTGATCGCTACCGGGCTATCGACCAGATAGGTCGGACGGATCCCAAATCGATCACAGAGTGTTTGGAATCTGGGAACTTGATCGATATTCGTGACGGCATCGGTAACGCGCTGGTACTCATTGTTCCAGCGGCCTTCTTCCTCAGTATCGATCGTTACAATCAGTCGCGTCATCGAACTTTACTTGCCATCGCAGTTGGCACTCAATTACAGTTTGCTGTTACCGCAAGGTCCCGAGCGAACCCTGCATGAATGCGTCTTGGAGTTTCGCCATCATGTCGTCGCAAAGATCTGCGATCGCGGGTGACAACTCCATCGATTCGCCATGGCCGATCGACCGTGTGTCAACGAAGTTGCAAAGACGTGCCGTTCCAACAACTGGGACGTCCAAGACATCGTAGAGTCGTGAGACGTAGTCTTCTGGGCTGCGTACGAGTTCTTCGTAGCAGAGAACATGGACGCGAGGGTCTTTGTGAAGCCCGGTGCGGAAGAGGTGGTAGTTTCTCAGGTACCAGTACAATCCGGCGGCGTCTTGGCGGCGCATTTCGGGACGGTAGAACTGGCGGACAAGATCCAGCATTTCGTCATCAATGTTCTCGCTACGCCAATTGTCCTGCTCCTGCCGAACAATCGATTCGAGGTTGCTTCGTTGTGAATCGAAACGAGTCACGTGCGATCGGATTTGATCCGGGTATCGCCGATACATCCAAACAGCCTGCAGCCCGGGGATCTGGTCCAACCAGTAGCTCGCATTTTGGCTTTCAACAATCGGCTTAGCCACAACCAATCGCGCCGGCGAACGTTCTAGCAACTCGCGTACTTGTTCTACCTCGCGTAACCGAAGTCGATCATGTCCATCGCAAGTGATTCGACTCGTTTCGTACAGCACTTCTGTCGACAAGTCGCGGTGAAACACATCGCAAAGCATGCTGGTTCCAGAGCGTTGGCACCCAAAGATAAACAGCTTTGCCAGCGGAGTCGATTTGCGTTTGCAGACCCGTTGGTAAAGGTATTTGCGTCCTGCGAGTACTCGCATGGATAGACGCTTGCGAAGTTGGGAACCCCAGCTTTGGTTGCAATCGATTGACGTGCGCCGTTGTTTCACCCCAGGCATTGAAGGAAGCTTTTCCCCATCGTTCCGCTGGCTGTTAATCAAGTTGTCGACTGTATCGAACAATTCTTCCGGACAATTCATGACAGTCGCAGTCCCGCGTTGTCACGGACGAGGTTGATTCGCCAAGTGCCCTCGTGTGATTCAGTAAGGTCATCACCGAACTGGCAGGAATCGCCTTCGATTTGGATTTCAACATCCCGGCCTGACTTTACCCAACCGTGGACGATTGTGCGAGATGGACGCTTGTTCGAGTTTTGGCCGTGCACTTTGCTTGTCAAGTGACAATGGGCGGCAGTGTGGCCATAGCCCTTGGAAATCGACGAACGGATTGGGTCATCCGGTGTATTCAATTGTGCGACTTCGACTGAGCCACTCTGGGTAAACGTATAAAGTCGGTAGTCGTCAATTGTGTGACAGTAGGCGGTCTCTGACGATGGTTTTGTCTTCCGTTCGGGCGAGATGTGCCAGTGCCAGATCGCTTGGCTGAGCAGGAATTCTGGAATGGTGTCGACCACGATTAGCCCGAACTCATCTTTCACTAAGACACTTCGTTGGACTGCGTCTGTATGGGTTTTGAATTTTAAAGTCGCTTGGCTGCACCAGACTCCGTTCATAACCTGTGGTTCGTAGATCGAGCATTCGCTTTGGACGCGATTCCACATCAGCGGGCCGCAAACCGTCGCCGGCGGGTGTCCTTGGAACTCAATGGTATTGTGGGCCGCTATGCCTCGAAAATAGTCGGCTGCTGATTCGGACTGGAAGTAATGAGGCATTCCGGAGTCGATCAAAAACGGAAGCCCATCGAGTGAAGCTAGAACCTGTAATTGGTCAAGATGCCCGTGCGCCGTTGATGGGGTGTCATCGCTATGAAGTCCATCGGCAATTTCGCCACCATCAAGACAAACCCAGGTCCGATCGTTCGAATAGATCGCATAACCCGCATCAGGAAAGTATGTTGAGCTCTGGCGATGGAGATGTTCGAGTTTCTCGAAGTTGCGAAGACCGGATTCTCCAAGCGTCCAAAGCAACTCGCTGAAGTTTACTTGTTTGGGAAACGAGGTCTCGTTTGCCAAGACGCTTGCAAGTGTTGCGACGCCTGAGAAGTCCCACTCCGATTCTGGGAACACAGGTATGGCGCGCGCCGAATCGCTGTCTCCGATCGCCGCCCACTCGCCGGTTTCCGATTCAAAAGCGTTCCCTGCCACAACGGCCTTTCCTATTGCGGATTGCAAAGGAAACTCGGCAGAGTCCTGGGTTGCTGCAGCAGCTGTGAGCGACAAGAAGCCCAACGTGAAGTACTGGTAGCTTGACGATTGTTCCAGCGTAAATCCGTCTTCATAAAACTGATGGTCAATAGCCCCCGTCAATGTCTGGCGGGCACGTCGCATCCAAGGGCTGGTATCGAAGACATCCTGCAACGCAATCGCAAGCATGTAGAGCGCACAGCACTCACCGATCAAGTGGTTGTACGGGCTGCTGTAGTAAGAAAGGTTGCGGTGCAGCGCATGGCCATGTTGCCAAAGCGATTCGGTGACTTTGGTGAGGAATGTTTCCTCGACTGCATTGCTTTTTCCGATGCAGGCCAAGCACCAAATCCATGAGATGCCGCGAATCGCAACTTCGAGTGCACTCGTCCAGTGAATCCCCGTCGCATAAGGCTGGCTATCAATCCAACTTTCAATCGTCGCTGTAACTACCTGAGGTGATCGGTTGTCGCGATCAAATAGATATGACTGTGCGACCGGGACCAAGTACTGAAATCGACCGAGTTCCCAAGGGTGTTTGACATCGATCCGATTTTTTCCGTGTTGATGAGTCTTGACCGCACCACGAAATGCCTGCTCGAACGAATGCCCGGAACCCGGATCGAGATTCCAATCGGTTGGTGGTACGGTGAAGTCAATTCCGAGCAGTTGCACCTTTCCTGTGAAGACGTCATTTGCTCGTTGCAAAACACGTTCTTTTTCGGTTTCAATGACCGAGATAAAGTCAGTGTTCTCGGAAGCGCTTCGAGTGAGAAGATTGACACCTGGAACGAGATCCATGCATCGATCGACGACTTGGTGTGGGTTATTCCGACACTTCAGTCGTGGGGCTCGCTTCATGGCTACTCGCAACCTGTCTTCGAGGTCGGTCGCCTGTTGGCTACTCCGGGTCAGGATTTCCGCCAGCGGCATCCGCCGAAGTTTACGAAGCTTGTGAGAGATGGACAAAACAGGAGCTCAGAACTTTACAAGGATGCCGCGACAGTTTTGAGTCCTGGCAAGCGGCGAAGCTTGTTCGGGAGCAAGCGAAAAATGTCAGCTACGCCGGGCGGTGCGATCATGATCAAGGCAATTGCATAAGTGGCGACACCAACTGCCGAACCGATCGCCAAATTGACCAGCGGATGTGCGTTCCAACTTGATAATAGAAACGTGAGTGGTGTCAGGACGAGGCACATTACCAACGTCGGGTAAGCCGCTTGGAGAATCGTTACGGTCAGACGCCGCACGTTCAACGTCGGCAACGCATCAATCACCATCCGTAAGGACATTGGTGTTGTTACAAAACTTGAGAGCAGGAAGGCGATCGCAACGATCTCGATGTTCCACCAGCAGCCGATCGAGACAAAAATCCCACGTACCACCGCATTGATGATCGAGAGCCTGACCAAATGATGCGTGCGATTGGTCGCGATCAATAGTTTGCGATTCGTTGCGCCCACTGATTCGACTGCACAGGCGATTGAAAGTAGCCGTAGGACATTGATCGAGGGAATCCATTTCTCGCCGAGTACCCCAATGACAAACGGTTCGGCAAGGACAGCCATGCCGAACATCACCGGGAAGACGACCAGGCAGGTCACCGATCGCGATCGTAAAAATACGTCTGCCAAGCGTTCCGGATCGTTTTGATCTCTACAGAACACAGAGAACAAGACGCGGTTGGCAATTCGGTCAACCAGGTCACGTGGCAGGCGCATGTACTTCGCGGCGATCGCGTAGAATCCGAGCGGCACAGGTCCAAGCAAGCTACCGATGGCGAACACGTCGATGTTAACGGCAAGGTGTTGAATGAGTCGTGCGGCGGTGACATTGATGCCGAACTTCGCACTCTCCCGCATGTTTTTCCAGTCGCAATCGCGACCGGGGATGAACGGGTAAATCAGGTGGATTGAAATGATCCGATAAGCCATCCCGCTTAGTTCGCCAAACACCAGCGACCAAACGCCGAACCCCATGATCGCCGAAAGGATGGTGGCTATTGCTCCAACGAGGATTTCGCCGACCTCTCGAATCGCGAGCCGATTGAATGCGAATTGCTTTTGCAGCATCGCAGACGAGACAAGCGTCAGGCCTGGTCCGAGCAATGTCAATGAAAGCGCGAGCGTGACCGGAAACAAGACTGCTTCACCAAACCACATTGCCGAAAGTGGCGCTGTCGCAGCGATAACCAGACCAATGCTACCGCAGAGCGCAAAGTTGGCCCAGAAAATCGCATTCAGGTAAGGACGCGTTATCTCAGTCCGCTGGATGATCGCCGACGAAAAACCCATTGTCTTGAGTTTCCCGGCAATCCCGACGAGTACATAGCCCATCGAGTACAGCCCGAAAACTTCCGGGGCAAGTAGCCGTGCAAGCGCAACGGAAACGACGATGCGAATCAACATCATCGCATAGCCGGATATCACGCTCCAGCGTACCGCTGACTTCGTAGACATCTCCTGAATCGGTTCAAATTCGGACTCGGATGACGACACGGCAGACATGTCCGGTTGCGTTGGTTGTTCTTCGGTAGGTGGCAGTTCTTTTGTCACAATGGTGAGCGAATGGGGAGCGAACGAGACGTCACGATTAATCAGTCGATGGTCGCCGCAAGCCGTTGCCATGGTTCAGAGGGTTCCACAATCTCCATCACATCACGAATGTCCTCGGCGGCCATCTCGTCCATCCAGGCGTCGGCTACAGATGCGGATTGTTTGTAAACGCTGAAGTATGCGGCTCGCTGTTTTTCTGAACTCGACTTTAGGAATTGTTGCGTCTGCGCATGGAAGTCCAGGCCGAGCGCCTTGAATTGTTCTTCCATGGCACCGATGTCCTTGGCGATCTGTTCGTAGACGCAAAGCTGGCCTCCGACAGAGTCAAGATCGTGGCATGCTTTGGTGTTCATGATTCTCCATTGCCACGCCAAACGCTGCACCGGTGTCATCTGTTTCAGCGATTCGATTGTCAGTCCGCTCGACTCGACAAGTCCACTTTCAATTGCCTCTTCGAAAAGTCCATACTTTTCACTGGCCGGCTTCTTCGACATGAAGGAACGGCCCCGAATCAGCGAAGCGATTTGACCGCATGGATGTCGAAGAATCAGTAACGCTTTGCTGTTGGGAAGGTTTCGGTTGACGAGCTCGATACGACCGGCCGATTGAATGGACTTCCAGACGATGACCAGGCCAGGGTGGTCAATTGCGGCAAACCGCGGCACTTGGACATCACTGAGGTGCTTCGAGAGTGCTTTGCAAACGTAAGCCGATCCAATCGCAAATTGGTTGCCCAAAAAATTGCGATATGACTTTCGAAACTGAGGCATCTTGCAGGTCACTCGAGGCGAACGCACTTCAAAGATACTTTCGAGGTGTGTCCGAATCAGTTCGCCATATTTGTCTAGCTCGGATGTCAATGGCAGCGTCGGAACGCCTTCCAGACGCATCACGGAATCCGGTTCGTGAAGGTAGTACGTAGCCGGGTGGCTATCGAGTAATTTGCCGATCCATGAAGTCCCCGAACGCGGCATTCCAAACGCAAGGATCACCGGCTGGGTAGGCAGATTGTTCTGCACTTGATTGGTCACGAAGTAGCTCCGTAAACAGAATTGGTCTGCTGGGGTGTCAACGTATCTGCGCCGTCAACGAACAGGTTTGGATCCGGTGGCGGCTGCCGGAGCAGCATTTGAATACGCACAATTGCAGGTGTGAGTGCAAGCGACCAATAGATCGGATCGACTTCATGGTCCGAGTGGAAAAGCCCACCGACGAGCCAGCCGATCAAGCCGACTTCAATCGACATTGCGAATGCTTCAAACTCGGTCACTTGTTTCATATTGGTCAGTTTCCGAACGCGACGCAGTAGCCACAACGCATACCCAACGGCGCCCATCAACAATGAAAAACCAACGATGCCCAGTTCACAAAGGACCGTGAAAAAGGTGTTGTGCGCGGCTCGCTGACCGCCGTCGGTGAGCCATCTGTCGGTAAGGTATCTTGGGCTGATTTGTGGATAGTTGCGATAGCCAACTCCCCACGGATAGTCTGCAAACATCTTCATGCTCGCGTCCGCAATGGCGAATCGACTTTGCGCCGAACCGTCGTTCTTGTTGTCGAGAATTGTCTTCATTTGTTCCCAATAGTCATCGGGTGAAAACACGAAAACGAAGGCAAGTACTCCGACCAGCATTGCAGGTATGAGGCGAAGGACAATCCGTTTCGGCAAAATGACAACGAGGAACGCCATTTCAACCAATAGTGCCACGAAGTAAGCACGTTGGTAGGAGTTGACGATCGCGTCAAGAATTAGCAGCAGGCCCACCAATGAAAACAGTTTCGTCCAGATCGTACGCCCATAGATCGAAAAGAGGACAAATAGCGGCACGTAGTAGGTCATGACCGACGCTTGCATGTCTGGGAGAATCCCAAACTCTCTCGCCAATTTTTTGGGAACCCAGCCGATGTTCGCCCCAACGATATACATGAAAGCGCAGTGGGCAACGCCGACCAGAATCGCATAGATAATCGTCCGAAATGATTTCTCGTCGCCGATCGATCGAAAGATTAGAAGCGAGACCAGAATCGTTTTGCCAATATCGATCGAGTTTCGCCAGGCAACATCTGGATCTTTGACCGCCCAGAGGGTCGAGCTTAGTCCGACAAGTCCATACGCGATCAAAAGATAGTTGATCCGGCCTTCGTTATGCACTTTTGGCAGCGAACGCATGCCGTGCATTAGCAGCCCAAGCATGAATGCGATCGCAATATTGAATTGAAATCGGAAGCTTAGAAGCTCTGGTGAAAACACCGTTGGTGTGAACAAATACGATTCGATGATCGCTACCGCGCCGTAGAGCGGATTCAATAGCGCAGCGATGACACCGACTATCCCCAGCGTCATATAGAGCCAGGTTTTTAACATGGGGTCAATTTACCGTTTACGACTGAGCGATAGACCCGTGAATGATTCTCCACCATGGCCTCGATCGTGAACTGCTGGTTGTATTTTTCCAAAGCTGCTTTTCCTAGTTGCACACGCTCGTCTTCATCGCTTGCGAGCCGAACAAGTCCTTCAGCCATCATCTCATGGTCGCGTGAAGGGACGACGATCCCCGATGGGACTGGGGAGCGGACGATCATCCCGTGATCTCCGACATCCGTGACAACCGACGGAATGCCCTTGGATAGCGACTCAAGAAGTGCTTGGCTGATTCCTTCACTGATACTGCAGTTGACAAACACATCAAACGCGTCGAACCATGCGTCGGGTCGTTCTTGCATTCCAGCGAAGATGACCTTTTCCGAAAGTCGATATTCTTGAACAGCCGATTCCAACGCGGTGCGGTTGGGACCTTCACCGACGATCGCAAGCTTTAACTTTGGCGATTGGCGCGTTGCCTTATTCATTGCATCAATGAGGCAGTGCAGGTTCTTAACATCGACCAATCGTGAGACCGAGCCGACCAGGATTTCATCCGGCTTGACACCAAATCGTTCACGGAGATCAGCACCGTCGTTGCTCAGTATTGGGTCAACCCCGTTGCCAATGACTTTGATTCGATTGCTTACTCTTGGGCAATATCGTCGTAGGACGTCTGCCGTGTGGTTGGCGACCGTCAGCACCTGATTCGTCCTTCGTAGCGCTGCGGTAGCCAGATGTGCTCGTAGTCGGACCTTCCATTCCGGTGCGCCGAGATGATTGAGGACCGTTCCTCGCTCGGAATGCACATGGTTGGTTTTGCTGAGGCGAGTTGCTATCGATGTTTCCAGCAAACTTCCCCAATTGTGCGAGTGAGCAACATCAATTTTGCGATCACGCAACTCTTTCGCGAGTCGAATGATCAGTTTCGGATTATTACCTCCGCCGAAACCAAGTCCGACGCGTTCGACACCTTCGGTTGTGATCCAGTGATCTGCCGAACCGATGGACGAAAACGAAATCACGGTTGGTGAATAACGTTTGCGGTCCAGTCGATTGCAAAGTCGACTGATACAACGCTCCATCCCGCCTTGTTCGAATGTGGAGACGATAAATGCGACACGTATCAAGTTAGTTGCAGGCACGAGCTATTGACGTCGAATTAGTCGCGTTCCGTAGCCCCGACCAACTCGATGAGGTAGCGACCATAGTCGTTGTTCATCATGTCGCCAAGCTGAGTCAACTGGGCCGATGCGATCCAATTGTTGCGCCACGCGATCTCTTCGGGACATCCGATTTTCAAGCCTTGACGCTTTTCAATGGCCGCCACAAAGTTGCAAGCGTCAAGCAAACTGTCACGGGTCCCAGTATCCAGCCATGCAAATCCCCGGCCGAACTGTTCGACGTGCAGAGATTGATGCGACAAGTAATGCCCGATCAAATCAACGATCTCTAATTCGCCTCGCTTTGAAGGCGTTAGATTGCGTGCGACTTCGCAAGCATCGGTGTCGAAAAAATAGAGGCCGGTGATGGCGTATTTCGAGCGTGGACTTTGTGGCTTTTCTTCGAGTCCGATCGCTTGTCCCGATTCGTCAAATTCGATGACTCCGTAACGTTGGGGATTGCTTACAGGATAAGCAAACACGGTCGCGCCACTTGATTGCTCACTTGCACCACGGAGTTGTGACGAGAACCCATGCCCGTAAAAAATGTTGTCGCCTAAAATCAACGCAGACGCGCTACCCGCAAGAAAGTCTTCAGCGATGATAAAGGCTTCGGGCAGTCCGTTGGGATTTGCTTGTTCGGCGTAGCTGATCGAGATACCCCATTGTTCGCCGTTGCCAAGCAATCGTCGAAATCCTCCGATATCATCAGGAGTTGAAATAAGAAGGATTTCGCGAATCCCAGCTAACATCAAGACTGACAGAGGGTAGTAAACCATCGGTTTGTCGTAGACCGGAATCAGTTGCTTGGAGATGCCACGCGTGATTGGATGAAGACGCGTTCCCGCACCGCCCGCAAGAATGATCCCCTTACGTGGGAGCTTTGGGTCTCGAAGATGCTGTTCGTTCAACATGAAATGGATGCGGTGTCGATCCGCAACAAACCTACTCCGCGATACTGGGCGGGTTGGTTCCGAGTCGCTGTAGACGGTATTCGCCAGATAAGATTCGATTGGTCCAAGCTTGATTGTTCAAGTACCAGCTGACCGTGTCTTCGATAGCGGTGTCAAACAAGTGCTGTGGTTTCCAGCCAAGTTCTGAGGTGATTTTCGTCGCATCAATTGCATACCGTTGATCGTGCCCGGGGCGATCTTCGACGAAGAGAATCAGCTCGTGGCAGTCGTGTGCGAGTTCGGGATGGGTCGCGTTGACTGCGTCGCAAATTGTTTTGACCACTTCGAGATTGCTGCGTTCGCAATTGCCGCCAATGTTGTAGGTCTCACCAATGCGTCCTTGGGACAGCACAGTCCGGAGCGCCGCACAGTGGTCGCTGACGTGGAGCCAATCGCGAACGTTGCTTCCGTCACCGTAGACTGGAAGTGACTCACCTGCGACGGCTCGCAAAATCATCAACGGGATTAGTTTTTCTGGAAATTGGTATGGCCCAAAGTTATTGCTGCAATTGGTAATCAGCACGGGAAGACCGTACGTATGATGCCATGCCCGAACCAAATGGTCCGCCGCCGCTTTCGATGCCGCGTAGGGTGACGAAGGCTGGTAGCGACTGGATTCGCTGAATGATCCGCTTTGGCCGAGGGATCCATAGACTTCGTCGGTCGAAACGTGCAAAAAACGAAACCGTTCTTTGTCGTCGGTTGAAAGCGATTTCCAATAGGAATTTGCCGCATTGAGCAGCGTGAACGTTCCATTGACGTTCGTTTCAATAAACGCTTGCGGCCCGTCAATCGAACGGTCGACGTGCGACTCAGCTGCAAAATGGACGAGCGCATCCGGCCGGTGAGTTTCGAGTAAACGTCTAACGAGCGAAACGTCGTTAATGTTGCCTTCGACAAAGACGTTTTCGGCACTTTCCGCCGGCAGTGAGTCGCGGTTTCCCGCATACGTCAATGCGTCGAGATTGATAATCTTGGCATATCGATTCGCTACTGCTTCACGTACGAAGCAGCTTCCGATAAACCCGGCACCGCCGGTAACAATCCATTTCATGGGTTTAGCGAAGCGTCCGCGCGGACTTCGTCCACTTGGGTGACAGCGAATTCGTTTTCGCAGTCAACCACACTGTCTTTGAAGAGAATTGTGTCATACCGTCCATTTTCATGTTCTCACCAACTTCCCTGTCAGCGACCGTTAACTGTGAATCCGCAGCTAGTTCGGATTGCCTGATTTCTGTATGCGTGCATCGCTGCACGTCGTGGAGATAGTCAGGCAACGTAGATTGCACTCGCAGCGTCGCTCATCGTCGTAAACGAGAAGTGCTCGAGTAGTTTGTCCAGCTTGTGCTCTGTCTTCTTTAATCCGACGTAGTGCCGAAAACGAGTCGTGCGACTTAGCCCATGCACTTTCGGTTGTTCGGGGTCGATTTCCCACGGGTGGATGTAAAACATTGCCGGATGGGCTTTCTTGGCAACCGAACGAATCGCCGCAAAAGTCAGGTTGAGCGAGAACAATCGGAAATAGCCTCCACCGATCGGCAGCGTTGCCTTTCCGAATCGACCCGGCGCGGGCGGGAACTCTCGGATTGATCCTGCTTCGGTCTCGATCGAATGGATCACTTTCTCCGCTCTGGCAACGCCATATCGATTATGACCGCTGATCGGGAACACACTGCTGTCGTCAGTAAAGCCGTGCTCTGCGAGTACTTGCAATGCCCACCAGCTTTTGTCAGTGATGGAAAAGCTTGGCGCTCGATACGCGGTTGGTCGGGTGCCGCACGCACTTGTGATGGCGTCGATACTGTCAGAGAGATCCTGTGCGAATTCTTCTGGCGTCTGCGTATAGATCAAGCGATGCCAAAAGCCGTGCGATGCGATTTCGTGGCCGGATTTAGCGATCCGCTGCACCAAGCTCGGAAAACGGTTGGCGACCCAGCCCAAAATGTAAAACGTTGCTTGAACATTGTGTCGGTCAAGTAGCGAAAGCATCCGATCTGTATTTTGGACAACCCGACTGTCCATACGATCCCAATCGGAACGCTGTACGCGATGTTCCATTGCGGAGACCTGGTAGTAGTCTTCCACATCGACTGTGAACGCGTGTTTGATTGGTTGAGACATTGCGGCGCAAAGTGCGTACGACGGCGTAAAAATCCGTGTTTCAGTCCAGCGGAGACTTCTTAGGATAGCTGCCAAAGGCTAGCACCTAGCAAGCTGAATGCGTGCCAGTGTTACGGGGAGTTCGGCCGGATTTCAGAAGAGACATTTTGCGTTGCCGCAGGATCTTCGCAACGTGTCACCCATCAAATTGGGCGGTTTCGCGAGGCACCAAGCGGAACAACCGGAACGAATCACAACCGTGGCCGTTTTGTCGATTGACTTCCGTGTTCAATCTTCACCTGAGGGGAGGAAACCTGACTAGCGGGGCGTGCGAGGGGCTTCGCCTTCCGAGCTGTCAGTTTGGATGGCGAATAGACGGCAGTCGTCGCCTGCACAGGGCTCGACGGAGTCGTGAACCAATTTGATCCTACACAATCCCATCAAACGCATTGCTACGCCGCCACGAATCCCTACGACGCGCAACATCGTTGCAACCAGCATGCGAAGGTCGAGAGACAGGCAGGCGTTTTCGATGTAGTTCAAATCGAGGAATTGTTTTCTACGTACATCGCCGACCGTCTGATCCGGTTCCAGGTTAATTTGCGCGAGTCCGGTGACGCCGGGACGAACCGTATTTCGTCCGTAGTAGTTGTCGATGATTACTGCAAGCTTTTCGCAAATCTCTGGACGCTCTGGCCGAGGCCCTGTCAAAGACATATCGCCTCGGACAACATTCCAAAGTTGTGGCAACTCATCGAGGTGAGTTTTGCGGAGAAACGCTCCAACAGGGGTAATGCGCGAGTCGTTCTTGGTGCACCAGACTGGCTTTCCGTTGGATTCTGCATCGACGTACATCGAACGAAGCTTGTAGACGTCAAAGACTTCGCCATGCAAACCGAGTCGTTTCTGTTTGTAGATTCCTGGTCCTTTGGATGTGACGCGAACCAGTACGATCAGCGCTGCAACCAGGGGGCCGGTACCGACAAAGAGAGCCGTCGCGAGGAATCGCTCAATGATGTACTTGCGACGAAAGTATCGAGCTCGTGCGACCGCAAGTTTGCGCGACGAACCGGCTGTTTGACGAGGCGGAGTCGGTGTCTCTACGCTACGTCGAGTAACCGTGGAAACCGCGGAATCTTCATCGCTTTCGTAGCGATCGTCGTCGTGTGGGGGAACGTAATCAAGCACGACTATTCCTTTATTGAATGAGTTTCTCTAGGTGGGGCAAAAACGCTTTCAGAAACGCTTCAGTAGGCTTCACTGCGGTGCCGGTGATTGGTCCGGCCACTTGAATCTTGAAGAGGTCATCTGTCAGCCAGAATCGTGGGTTGTCCGCCGCTTCAAAATCACCTCCACTCGACCAACCGTACAGCACGTTGAGGGAAGGGTTCGTTTCACCGTTCTGCTTGAAATCGATCGTCCAGAGCCGATGTTGCCCCGCATCGGTATTGAATGAGCGAACCGATCTTGGCGCCGCAGGTTTGGTTCCCTGCGAAACATAGCAAACATCGGGTGTGTGAACCGCAATCGGTCCCCGGGGACCGAATAGCACCGCGACTGTGACGCTGTCACCGGTGTTCAGGTTTTGATAAACGCGAGTTGTTGAACCATAGCAACGTAGCTGTCGTTGTGCATTCTCAGCGAGAGGCTTTTCGGTGGTTAACTTCCAATCGCCAAACTCAGTTGGAATTTCGGAAAGTAAATCCGCTTGCCCTTGTCGCTCGTCCATGCTTACCCACCGTCCGTCCAGATATCCGTGGACGACACCTGATAGGAGCGTCAAGGAGAGCAAGACGGCGATAACCGTTTGTCGGGACTGAAACGAAGGACGCATACTTTACGGGACTGAGGGAGGCGGTGATGGGAAGGACGGAGGTTGAAGTTGGTCGTAAGTTCGCCACGGTGCTAGTTCGTCGCGATAAACTCGACCCTCTCGGTGTAACGGTTAAAATCAATCATTGTGCTCGCTGACTCATCAGGAACGGTTGATTTTGTACCAAATCGCTTATGCAGTTCTCGCATCGATTGGCGTTCCGATTGCGTTAAAGCTTTGTTGTCTATCTTGGAAAAGTCGATTTTTCCCCAGACAAACTCCGCTTGGCTCTCTTTTCCAAGTTCCACGAGCGCTTCAACAAGGTGGAACATGTAGCGTGGATCTTTGCTTTGTCTGATCGCCTGCTTGAATACTTCTACAGCTTCGACGGGACGTGAGCTTCGCAACAGCACCGTTCCTTTCGTATCAAGTAGTTCCGCTTTGTCACCAGCGATCATAATTGCTTGGTTGATCCACTGGAGACCCTCTTTGGCACGTCCCGGTGTTTCCGCGAAAACCATCGCCAGGTTATTCAGCGCGCGTGGACGACGCGGATCTTGTTCAATCGCTTTCAAATAGAGTGCGATTGCCCGTTCAAACTTGCGTTTCTGCATCGCCCAGGTGCCGAGGCTCTCCAGCACAGCAGGATTCGTTCCGTAGTCTGCTTCTGCTTGATCGAAGATTTGCTGGTAGCGGGGCAAAAGGATATTTGGGTCGAGTGAGAGCAATGCTTCGACGAGTAAGACTGCTTTCAAAGGTGTTGGAGATTTTTCGAATTGCTCTGCGGCGATCTTTGCCGCCTCGTCGTACTGGTTCGCAATCGAAAGGGCAACGATATAGTTGCCGTAGGTCGATTCGTCTTCCGCGTAGGCCTTCTTAAACCAGGTAAGACCTTCGCGAACATAACCCGATCTCATTAACGCTTCACCAGCGACAATATCCACACGGTCGCCTTCACCAGCGACATTCTGAGCCCAGTCCTGGACCACCATCGGCAATTGATCGCTGCTCTTGCTTGCATTTGAAAGGAGGATCGACAATCGGAGCACTTCCAGAGCCGCGTCCGGATCCCGCTTCATCTGTTCGATGATCTCGCTAGCGATCTGCAAATCTTCCGGTTCGCCACTACGCAGCAAAAAGACGGCGTAATTCCGTCGGTCGGTGAGACCTGCGTTATCCCGGCTGGAGAGTCGTTGAAGAATTTGTCTCGCTTCGCTTTTCATTTGTTCCAAGTCGAGCTGGCCTCGTTGTTCGTCAGGCAGTTTGTTTGAGTTCTCGACCAGGTCGATCAGAAGTGCAGCCTGCATGCGAGCAGCTTCCGTGCCAACTTCGGTGCTACTTCCCGAAAGAAGTCGAAGTTGCCGAATTGCCTCCTGACGTTGGAAGAAATCCCCCTTGGACATCAACAGCATTGCGTAAACCAAACGGTTTTGCTCGGTCGCGTTCCTTTGGTCGTTAAGCAGGGTAGCGATTTCGTCCCAATCAATGTCCTTGCCGCTACTCACAATTGTCGTTGCCAGCTGAGTGCGAATGATTGGGTTATTGCGGTCATTCGCCAAGGCTTGACGCCAGATTTTGATCGACTCGTCGTGCTTTCCACTGGTTCGAAGCAATTGAGCGAGCATCCGTTGGACATTCAAGTTTTGCTCAAGTTCGTTTGCTTGTCTCAGTTTTGCGATCGCGTCATCAATTCGATCAAGTGCGACCAGGACTCTAGCTTCCAGTTGTAACCTTTGATTTTCTGCGATCGAAAGGTTCGCAATTCGATCAAGTTCCGCTGAGAGTTCAGCTTGGTTTTTGATCGCTATGACCAGGCCAACGCGAGTTGATTCGACTGCGTATTTCTCTTTTTCAGTTTTGGCAATCGATTCGGCATGTGCGATTGCATCTTGCGCGGTCTTTAGCAGTTCGGTGACGTCCTGTGACATCTCTGCATTATCCGATCCTTGTAGCTTTTCGCGGATAACGTTGACAAATTTGGCATACGTCAGCCACGCGTAGGGATCGCTTGGATTTTCTTCTGCGACTTTCTTAGATGCTTGTAAAGCCTGTTCAAACTTCTCGTTTTCGATCGCAATCTGGTTTGAGACTTCGTCGTAGGGGTCGACATCAGTCCGCGTAGCAAAACTGGCTAAGCGGATCTCTCGCTCTGCTTCATCGTATTGCCCTTCTTCCATCAACGCTCGCCACAGCATTTGGCGTGTTCGCATTCTTTGGTCGCCTGCGTTGATTCCGGAACGCAATTGATTGATTGCGGTCTTGAAGTTGCCTTGAGCAAATGAAACCCAGCCGCGAAGTCCAACGGCTTCACCCCAGTTTGGCCGTAGTGATTGCAGCCTTGTGATTTTATTGCGGACTTCTGCAAGTGTTCTGTCGTCGCGTTCAATTCCTTGTTGGCGGTCAAGCAGGGTTTCGATCGTCGATTTCGTTTCAATCAGTAGCGAATAGACCGCCGTGGTGTCTTGAATTGCACTGGGGTCGTATCGCTCGTGGCGTTTCAGTTCCGCGAGATAGGACTTGGCTTTTTCGTCGTCTTCGGAAGCCACCGCGATTTGATAGAGGTTGTAGATCAACGAAGGCGTGAGTCGCTCATCGGAGACAGTTTTTAGTGCTTCTTCTGCGAGCACAAAATCGCGTCCTCGCAGAGCTAATTCCGAAGCATACCGGGCAATTAACGGGTCATGAGGTGAACCATCTTTGAGCAATTCAATCAGGACTTTGGCCGCCTCCGCGTTTTTTCCCATTTCCGCGAGAACACGAGCTCGCATAACTGCTTTTTCGCCGTCAGAGACTTCTGGATCATCGACGATCGACGCCACCAATTCTTGAGCTTTGTCGATTTCCCCCGCGGCAGCGAATCGTTCGATCGCATACCGCTTAAGCTGTTTGTTGTCTGGGTGTTCCTCTGCCAGCTTCAGGATTTCGTTTGCCAGATCGACTGACTGGAGGTGATCGATCGCGGCAACGCCAACTGGAGGGAGCTGGGCTCTTAGGACGCGAAGTTGAAGCCGTTCTGCGGAGAGGTCTTTAAGGGCCGGATTGTCGGTCTGCTCCTCAGTTGAGTCAAAATACTTTTCCAGATCATCCAGGCTAGCGCGAAGCAATGCGATTTCGCGTTGTTCAGGCAACAGGCGAAGTTGGTAGGTGAATTCTGCCTCAAGTGCCAACAGACGGACGCGAGGGTCAACTGAATTCTGGATTCGTTGATACTGTTGTGCCGCTTGCATACGGTTGCCGGCACGAGTCCAGGCTTCACCACTCTGTTGGATCAGCGATTGTGCAAGCGCGGGATTCCCACCGAAGATCTCAGCTGCTTGGGCCAACAATGCGCCGACGAGGTCCCACGCTTCGCGACGTTGGTAAGCAGATGCGAGAAGTTCGATTCCTGCTTGTCTGACCTGTGGTTCCACGGTCGTTTCACGATCGACCAGGTTTCCGACGAGCATTTGTGAAGCGACTGCAAGGGGCGAATCCTTGACTGCGGCACCGGTCAGCAATTGGATGATCTGCCGGTCATTCTCGTCGTTGGGGGCGTCCGCAGACAGCAATGTCGCTTTCGCAACTCTGCATTTCCACTTGGCATTGCGGATTGTCTCGACCGCTTCTGCACGTCCGATGGCACCAAGTTCGTCACTCGTCATTCGATTGAGCAGGCGTTCTTTGCCAACAATCGATGTGGAGAATTCTTGGATGGCTTTTGTCGCCGCGCTCTTTCGGTCTTCCAGCTCGTCGCTTTTTTCGACGCTTGGATCATCCAAGCGTGCCGTCAATGCTTGTGATGCGAGTCCCCAAGCGACACTACCGAATAGGTCGAGGTTGTCTTCGCTGACCACTTTCAGACCGGCTCGCCAAAACTCGACAGCTTTATCGATTTGCCGGTCTGCTTGTTCAAGCTGTCCCGAAACAAGGTAAACGCGTTTTACGGCATCGGACGATACAGGGACTGTATAGATGCCAAGGCCACGCAGTTGTTCCAACCAAGTACGGGCAGCAGTCAGTTGGTCTTCAAAACCGTTGCTCCCACCGTTCGCATAGATTTGATTTGCGGTGAAACCAACGGCTTGCAACACGCAAAGATAGTCCATCACGCTGGCTTCGGCTTCCGGCGAGAGCTTTGCAGCTCGCTTCATACGGTCTTCGTCAATGTTTTGACCTTCATCATTGGAAGCGTCTGCAGCGGCGGCGATTTCAAGTTCGGAAAGTCTTTGCGACGCTTTCGCGGCAGCATGCATCAACACATTGCGGGCCTGTTCGATCTGCCCGACGTTGACGAGGTAGTTGAACAGCAGCAGTTTCGCCCGCGAGTTCTCTTGGTTTTCGAGCTCAACCCGAACTTGGTCAATAATCTCGAAATGTTGTTCGTCGGTTCGCCGAATCGCATCCAAGGTATTCTGAAAGACGTCGCGGTCTTCATTGGCCAAAACGACGCCGAACGCTTCGGGCGATTCAGAAAGTAGTGTGTATAGGTGTGACGCGAGTTCCAGATCGCCTGGATTTAGCGTCAGTGCTTTGGTGACGATTTCCCCAGGGAGTTGCTGCGACAACCACAGGTAATACTCGGAGTCATCTTTAACCAGTTTCCCAATGTCGGGCTGTCTGTAGCGGCTGGTTTCCACCATGCTTGCGATCGCACAAGCCATCCAGTAGTGCGCTTTCGGATCGTTTTTATTCGCATCGAGTTCGATCACCTGATCACGCGCGTCAGCTAGCGAGTATCCGCCACTTTGCAGGAGGCGGTTGATGTATCGCTTGCGGACGTCATTGCATTCAGCAACCAGTTCTTCGTCTTGGCCATTGGTCGCTTTGACTTTTCGGCTAAGACCGGACAAGGCGAGGGCGAGTCGCTTCCGGGCAACCATGACCCGTTTTCCGATGTTTTCACGAGTCGCCTGTTCGGCAGCAACGTCAGCCGCAATTGCCGATCGGAGCAACCTGGCATCATCTTCGGGGTGAAGCAACAGGTAATTTTGCAGCCAACGTACTTCCTCTGCTGGATTTCCATCGGCGGCTGCTTGATCTGCACGACTTAGGAACGTTGTTGCCGCGCGTCGGGAGTTAAACGCATAGGATGCCGCCGCGAGAATGAAGACTCCAGCGACTGCCGCTGCACCCCAGCCAAGCATGCGGTAATCGACGATCCACTTGTATCGCCGTTCATGCAGCTTTTCGGCATGCGAGGCCGAAATCACTTCGGACTGGCCGGTCGCATCCCTCGAATCTGTCGATGCGGAGTCAGGTTCGGCAACCGCAGCGTGAACAGAGGATCCGGTCGAGCTGTCTTGGTCGACCGAGCTCTCGGCGCCAGTTCGTTCGTGATCCAAATCTGAACGGTTGAGGGGCATATCGGGCAACGTGATTTAGCTATGCAGGAAGTGGGCAGTTTCAGGTGATTGTCGTCTCGGACGACTATTCGGCATTGCTTCCGGCGGGAAGCAAGTCGGTGTAGTCGCTGTATCGATAGTCTCCGTAGCGATACGCGTATTGACGATGCGATACTCCGCTGAAAATTGTTCCGACGACGTTGGCGCCCGATGCTTCCAGGCGATGTGTCGTGCGAACAACACTGTCCATTCGTGTTAAGTCTCGCATCACACAAACCAAGGTCGAGTCGACTGCCGATGCAACGGCGAGTGACTCTCCGGCCGACAGGACCGGAGCGGTATCGACAATCACGTATTCGTATTTTTCCAACGCTTGATCAAGCAAGTCTCGCATCGAACTGGTGGAAAGCAGACGGTGGGGGCTGGCTTTCAGTCGTCCTGCAGGCAAGACATGGACCAAGTCGCCAAGCTCCTTGTTGATCGCTTGTTCGAACGGAACGACTTCACGGAGGACTTCATTGAGCCCCGGTTCGAGTGGCAATCCGAAGACATCGTGTTGGTCAGGACATCGCATATCAGCGTCAATAATCAAAACCGTTTTTCCGCTCGCTTTCGCCAAGGAGATGGCGAGTTGGGAAACAGCGGTGCTCTTGCCTTCTCCAGACATTGAACTGACGATCGCAAACGTTCTGGCATCTCTGGTGTCTTTCGAAAGTGCAAGGTTGGCTCTCAGGCTGTCAACACTTTCCTCAAAGACGCGGCGGCCTTTCGAATTGCGGCTGCCCGTTGCACTCGGGGCTCGAGCGAGCTCACCGATGACTGGGGCGAGCATTTGGCTGCGTTCGAGTTCATGGCTATCGGTGATCCGTTTGACACGGAATTCCCAGAGCAGTCCGAGAAGGAAAGGCACAAAGAATCCGGCGCCGCCGGCGGCAAGCATTTTCTTAAAGGGCATGTCTTCGACCGGGCGCGTCGGCGGGGTCGCCTTGGCAACTGAGATCACCGAGCTTCCCCGTTGGCTCTCAAGCTGGATCGAATCCAAACGCTCGGTGACCTTTTGCAGCATCGCACGCGATTGTTGCAGGTCGGTCTTCGCGAATTCCAACGCAACATTGTTGTTGTCGCGTTTGCGCAGACGGTCGGCTTCCGCGTCGTATTGTTTTTGCAAAACGGCGAGTTGGCGTTCAAGTCGCTCGCGGCCCTGCTTGAGATTTTCCGCTTCGTGCTCAGACATGTAATCCGCGCGACGGGCCAGTTCCGCTTGTTTGATGTCGGCCAAATCGGCGAACTCTTTGCGCTGGCGTTCGATTTCGTCATCACGTTCGCGCAGGCGTTGTTGATAGTCGGCTTCAAGGTCCGCGTTCAGTACCGAGATGGCGCGAGCTGATGCTTCTGCACGGGCTTCATCAAGCTTCGTCTTCCACTCATCACGCAGTTTCTGTTGATCTGCGTAATAGGCTTGGGCGCGGCGCCAGCCCTCCGCGACTTCCAGGTTGACGACTTCGCGGCGATGTCGCTCATAGCGTTCGTTCGCCAACTTGACACTTTCGTCTTTCTCGATGAAGTCTTGCACGTCGGAATCGTCAATCTTTCCTTTGACGACTGGGATGTACGGAGGAACGAAATGCGTCATCGGCAGATCATCGATATTGTCATCTGCCGATGGGTTGCGGATGCTGACCCCGGCATCGATCATCGCTAGTTGGATCTCCAAGTTGGAAATCTGTGATCGCAACTTTTCGATCAACAAGAAAGATTCGGCAGATTCGATTTCCGCGACTCGTTCACCGGGAGCGGCGCCAGAAGCTTCCCGTGCAAATTTCGCAACCGCTTCTTTTTGCTCTTCCACGCGTCGTTTCAGTTCGTCGATTTGGCGACCGAGGTATTGGACCAGACGCGAGATTCGCAAATTGTCGTATTCGTCACGCTTCTGCAGGTACGCGCCAACGATCGCATTGCAAACTTCTGCGGAGAAATTCTTGTCCGCATCGGTGTACGTGACCACCATCGTCGATTTCGTTCCGCCACCGTGGATTTTCAATCGCTGCTTGAGGTGCTGTTCGCGTGATTCGGGGTCGGCAAGCGAGAACTGATGGAGCGTGTCATTAGCGAGAATGCTGGATAGCACGATCGGACTCGCAATGATGGGGCCTTCCGACTTTGCCAAATCGTCTGGGGTGGGCATCACACCGCGGTCAAGCAACCAATCCTTGTTGGCTTCAAGGCGATATCCCGCTTCGAACTGAGGCTCAAATGTACTCAGGACACCAAAGGCGGCAATCGAGCCGAGCACGAGACCGGCAGGAACTGCCCAGTGCCAACAACGGCGGAATGTGACCCAGATCAGCCACGGATCAAAGCCACCGGAATCAGGTCCGGAAGATGGCCCATTGAAGTGATACGGTGCGCCCTGATGCTGTCGCGGGGTGTGTTGTTGCATTCTTCAGTATCTGCGAAACGCCGGGGTGATCGACAACGAAGGCAACGATGTCGAATTGTCGGGGTAAAGCTTGTTAATTCCGATTCACATCACGTCGTGAAGTTCCATTGTTCCTAGCGACGAGCCAAATAATCGGCGTCGCGCCCAACAATCGAGGGAACGCTCGAGTTGCCCACCGAGCGATTAAACCTCACCACCATGCCTAACGATTAAACTAGTTACCAATACACTCGAAACTGATAAACAATTTCGATTCAAGTTAAGTGTTCGCGAGTTGAAGATCTGCATTATCCGCGTGATCGCGCTGTCAGACCTCCTACGCGTTTTCCCTTGAATGGCCCCGCACAGATTTCTGGATATGTTACCCAGCCTATGGAGGGTTTCTAGGCCGTCCTTTGGATTTTTCAGGAATGTCCTAGAGATCCACGCAAAGTATCTCTTGCGGTCATGACCGGAACTTTTCTGTAAACCTGACGCCAGTAGGCCGCGATTGCTCCAAGCAGTGCGAATGACGCAGCAATCATCAGGTAGCCAGAAAGGTCATGGATCATGTGTTGGCCAGTGGATGAATCGATCCATTGATAGAACACACCAATCACAACGATTCGCAGTGCGTTGACAAAAATGGCCAGCGGGAGTGCGGCCACGATCAGCACCATTCGGTCGGACCAGTGCCGGTCATTCAAAACCGCCCAAAAGTACGCACATGCCGCCATTCCTACAAAAATTCGCAGGCCACTGCAGGCTTCTTCAACCATCAGCTGTTCGTCGCCAATCCAAACCACGTGTGCTTCGGATACGGCCGGCAATCCAATCGCACGCAGCATAAAGGTGCTGAGTTCCGTCGCCACGCCCTGCAATTGCCAGCTCAGGCCACTTTCCATCTGGTACGGCAATGGGATCGCAAAAAACAAAAATCCGATCGCCGGCAGAGACCAAAACATCGCACGTAAGCCAAGCAAGCACCAAACCGCGCCAGCAGTCGCAGGAATAATCGAGTAAGCGTCGAAGAAGTCTGCGTAAGCCATTCGGCTGGCGACTCGCATCGCGAAAGCAAACGCGATCAAGCTGAGTCCGCCCCAGCTCGCGTTGGCCGCCACACCCGGGAATTTGTCGGCACGCTGGTAGCACAAATAAATTGCCAGCGGCAGAACAAACCAACCGTGTCCATAGTCCGGCTCGTTCTGCCAGTTGTCCACCACCCAAATAAGTGTTGGCCAATAGGTGTAGACGAGCATCACAGCGGCGACTGCAAGGAGCGCCCAAACTTTTGCGGGCCAGTTGGCCGGTCCAGCGACTTCGTAGAGATTGTCTTCTTCCGCGTTGGAGCGAGCAGAAGCGGGACGGGCGGCGCTTGAGTCGTTCGCTGCACCGGTGCGGACGGGGTCACTGTTTGTCGGCCGCTCGCGGCGTCGTTTTGTTGACGTGGTAGTCGTTGTCTTTTTTCTTTTCGACATTTCCAAACTGAACCAAATCCCGGGGCATGGGATGTAATCGCTGCGGCGTCATCACGACATCGTCATACTTTTCTCCGCCCCAAAATTGGGACGGTCTGTGACTTGCAGATCAGACATCAATTGGCGGCCACTGCTGTTCAGCTGACGGAGATTGCGGGTTCCGAATGCTGAGCTTAGGCCTAGGGCACGAGCCCTCGTTTTCGGGGGCTACAGATCGTCTGAGGATATGCGAGCGCATAGCCAAGTCAAGTGAACGATCAGAATGGTTTGAAAAGCACAGCCCGCCCAGCCCTCTTAATCAGACCGAACCCCCTTTGAGAGCTGGTTTTTCGGCTGCGAAAAACTTTTCACAAAAATGCGGCGAGATACCATGCGAGCAGGCGATCGATCGCCCGTACGCCCCTGTCCCACCCAGCGTTTTTCGCATGTTACACTTAGGGCTCACCCCCGAACCTTTCCTCACCAAGCGTCTCGTTCAATCCCCACCTATGGTACTTTGGCCTTCGAATCGCTGGGGATATAGTCGAAGCGACGACGCTGACGAATTCTTTGAGCTTGATCAGCCGTTTGCCTTAATCGGGGCCCATCCGCGATGCCAAATCCGGTTGGATTACAAACGGTTGCCAGAGGTTGTCTATTTCATCGCAATCATCGGTGATCGTGTGCAGGCATGGCCGCTCTGCGCGATCGCGTATCCGACCTGGGGAAATCTGAAATCTGGGCGGCAGATCCTGATCGGAAAACTGCGTGTCAACATTTCAGCACAAACCGGAGATCAGCCGTGGGATCATTCGCCGCTGTCGCCACCAGGCGATGCAGTCAACGATGTGAGTGAGCTTCCGCAGCCCGAACCCGAGAGTCCCAGGGGCACTTTGATTCTCGATTGGGGTGAAGAAACGCAAACGCGAAAGCTGACACGTTCGGTGACCATTCTAGGAAACTCCCATCCGAGTTTGATGCGATTGCACGGCGTAGGACTGCATGCTTGTGAATTGGCGATCGTCAGCACAGGCGAGCGGATCTGGGCGATTCAATTGAACCCTGACAGCATACGTGAGCAAACTCCGCTAATTCGCGAGCTTGCTCCGGGGGGCGAATCGATCTGGGTCGGTGACCTACACATTTGGGCGAAAAAGAAAGGCCATCGATCAAAGAAGCGGTTCGGGATTCCGACGCCGCCAGAACCACCGTCGAAAAGTATTCCGCCACCAACGATCTCGGGTGCGACGCCACAGTACCAGCCTGTGCGACCAAGCTTAGAGCATCTCGCTGTGACCTACACCGACCGTTTGCTTTCGGTGACCAGTCGTCGTGCGTCGCGTGATCAAATGGTGCGGTGGGCAGTATCCGGAGGGCTTTTAGTCTTCTCGCTGATCGTCTTCGCCTTCATCACATTGCGAGGCGTTCTTCCGATCGTGAAGTCGGTTTATTCGGATTAGACGGTCTGTTTGGTTTCGTTCTGCGGACTCGTGGAAGCTACGTTTCTGGCTTTAACGAAGCAACATCGGGACAGGCTGTGCGTGCGTTTCACTTTCGACGGCTTTGGGGAGAAAGCGGCTAAAGTGGTCCAGGGTGTCAGTAGACCAAGGCTTGGGTGTCGTGTCAGACGTCTGGCTTAGCGAGCCGAAGAAACGCTCATAGAGTTCGGAGCCGCGGTGATCATCGAATACCAATGCCAACATTACCGCGGGGTTCCCATTGGCATAGGGACAAGTTGCTTCGCAGCCGATCTGTTCAAAAGGCAAGATCCGCGAGTACAGCCTTGCATGTTTGGGGTGTGTCGCTGCGACGAGGCCGTCATAGCCGCGTGACATTGCGACCTGTGCCAGAAGTCGTCCCATGCCGGCGAATGTTTCAATGAAACGCACGGGCGAGTCACGCCGGTCAGCCAGGCTTCCGATTTCCGCCATCTTCAAGCCGCGGCGCCGAATGATTTGCACGTTGTGGCGATAGATTGATTCGAGCGGGAGTCCTAGCTTGCCGTCGCCGATCAAGGAGATGGTTGAGACGACAGTGTCTTCCAGTTTGGTGACAAAGACTTCGGTGGAGTCAAGCAGGTGGTATGGCGTTAGGCGGATGCCATTGTCGTTGTTCTGCACCAAACCCGCATGCAAGTAGGACTGATAGATTAATGCGAACGCATCGTGCAGTTCGTTCCGCTCATTCGCGATTTGATATCGCAGACCAGGCGCCAAGCGTTTCGCTTTCGAACGATCACTTCCCACTGGTAGGAGTGGGCAACTCGACGCAGATGGATTGGGATGAATGCCATTTGATATGGGTGCAGAAGTTATCGTCGGTCGCATGATTGCGGATCTGTGAAAAGAGATGCGAGCACACAAAGACAAGCACGTGCTTCAAGCGTCATCCCCCCGGACGATCAACGACCAAAGCCTAGGTCTTCCCTAGACGCGTGGCGAAATCGAGTCTCTGATCCCTCAAAACTGTGTCCATCTCTTCTCTGTAATCGAGCACGTCGTATCGACTGTACCGATCGTGATGGCGCCAATGGGGGATTGGGTGATTTGCAGTCAAGCTGACTAATCTTGGGGCGAACCCTCACCGTCGTTTCGCGAACCGTAACCTATGGTTGGTCATCGTTTACTAATGATGAACCGGGGGAACTAGTGAATCTGACGCACTGGCAGGGGCGGTTGATGCTTCGCCGCCCGCGAAGCGAATGGGCAGATGCGACCGTGATGTTAGGCGGTGGTGGTGCGCGAGGACTTGCGCATCTTGGCGCGGTCAGAGCAGTAGGGCACTCGGGGATGGGAATCGGTCGCCTGGTCGGTGTCAGCATGGGCGCTCTGATGGCTGCGCTGATTGCAGCTGAACGGGATGTCGAACGCGCCGAATCGCTGGCTCGGGAATTTTTGGTTTCCGATCGCTACAGAACTTTGCAAAAAACCGTGCTCGATGCCGCGATTGGTACGCACGGAAAAGATGAGACGAATGATCGTTGGTTGCGGCGTTGGAGGAGTGTCTTCTGGATTCAAAAAGCGGTCAGCCGCGCCGCCCGATCGGAGTCGTTGCTCCCCGGTACATTGCTGCAAGCGATCACCGAAGAATTGCTTCCCGACATCAATATTGAAGACCTGCGGACACCATTGCATCTCGTCGCAGTTGACCTGCGCAATGGCGAACGAGTTTCGATTGATCGTGGGCCCTTGCGCGAGGCGGTGCAAGCTTCGATGTCGATTCCCGGTGTCTTTCCATCCGTCGAAATCGATGGAAGGCAACTTAGTGATATCGGTGTCTATGACGCAGTCCCCTGCGACATGGCGATTGAAATGATGGAGGGGCAAGGGGAATTGATCGTTGTCGACGTCAGTCCGACTGAATCGAGTAACGCCGCTTGTAAAACAGCGATTCAATCGATCTTGCGATTTCAGGAGCTTGCCGAAGCTAGAATCCGGCAGCATCAACTTCGTTTGGCCGACATTGTTGTTCGCCCCCAAGTCGGATCAGTCGCTTGGTTCGACTTTACCAACCCAGATCCACTGATTCAGGCTGGGTATGACGCCGCGTCGACCGCCCTGCTACGGAAAACCTAACGTCGTAGCGAATGAGGCTGGTGACGCTAGCGGCCATTTCAGTCCACTCATTTTGAATGGCCCAAATTGGGGCGGGTGTTTGGCTTGGTAACATTCTCATCGGCACTCCTGGGAACCAAAGCTTTCCAATCGGTTCGCCTGTTCCCAAGCCAAGTTCGGTGCTAGCATTTGCTGGTATGATTTCGGCGTCCGTTGGCGGACGCCACCCCAGCTCGTCGCTACTTTCTCAATCAGCAACCATTGTCAAACATCACTGTACACCAGTCGACTGAGTCGTGGGTCGAGATCAGCGATGGGCCTTTGCCTCGATTGGCTGGCCACGAGAAACGCTGGATTGATGCCATTGCGCAAGGATTGAATCACAAGTCGTATTTGATTCAGTCTAAAAGTGATGGCGTTCCACAAGGTTTGCTTCCTCTACTGCTCGTGAAGGGACCAATCTTTGGAAAGTTTCTTGTCAGTCTTCCGTACATTAATACCGGTGGAGTGTGGGCAGAGAACGAGACAGTGGCGAACGATTTGGTTGGAGCCGCTTGTGATCTAGCCGACGAGCTCGATGTAAAGTATCTCGAGCTCCGCCATGAAGTCAGTTGTCCACACTCTCGATTGAATTTCGAGCGGACGGACAAGGTGCATATGCGGTTGTCTCTTCCCGCAACCGACGAAGAACTTGACAAGTCGTTCAAGTCGAAAGTCCGTAGTCAAATCAAGAAGTCGGGAACCTACGGCACGACAGTGCATTTTGGGTCGGAGGAGTTGCTGCCCGAATTCTATGAGGTGTTCGCACACAACATGCGAGACCTGGGTACACCCGTGTTCTCGAAAAAGCTGTTTCGATCAATCTTGTCGGAGTTCGGAAGTGATGCCGAGTTATGCGTTGTTCGTAGCGAGTCGCAGGCAATTGCGGCTGGCCTATTGATTCATTCGCATGGCGTTAGCGAAGTTCCCAGCGCTAGCAGTTTGCGTGAATTCAATCGTACAGGCGCCAACATGTGGATGTATCGTCATCTGTTGCGGCAAGCGATTGAGCGTGGTAGCCACACGTTTGATTTTGGACGCAGCAGCGAAGACAGTGGTACTTACAAGTTCAAAGCTCAGTGGGGCGCGACGCCTCATCCGGCAACTTGGCAGTACTACGTCCGCAAGGGCGATCCCAATGAGATGAGACCGGATGCCGGCGGAAAGAAACGGCTAGTCGAGACTTGGATGAAGTTGCCTGTTTGGTTGACAAAGCTGATTGGGCCAACGATCGTTCGTGGGATTCCTTAAGTGGCTATCTCTCCTGCTTCAGTAGATCCTATTGATCGTTGGCGACGGCGATTCTGGATTTTGTTTGTCGCAGTGATCATCGTTAATGTTGCTTGTTCGTTTGGGACGGTGCGCGGCATTTTGATTCAACCCTTGGTCGTACACGATCCGAACGCGCGTGGTGAGATCGCGTATGTGATGGCCGATGGTCCCGCTTATTGGGAGCGGTTGATTGCGGCATCGGATTTGTATCATATGCATCGCGTCGAGCAGATCTATGTGCTCGAAGAATTGCAGTCGTCTGGATACAACTTTGTTCGCCGAGCAAATGACACTCGAGTCCAGCGAGCGATTGATTTCCTGAGTGATCGTGGAGTCCCGCTGGACGTGATCCGGACGGTTCCACTTCATCAAGCGACTTGGTTCAGTTCTTACGATGAAGCGGTTGGCGTCTCCAACTTGCCTCGTCAATTTGAAAGCGTCGTAGTAGTGACTTCGGCGCCACATACACGCCGCAGCACACTTTGTTTTCACCGTGTGTTTGACTCGAGAGCGACGATCGCGACCTTCGCCGCGACTCCTGCCGATGGGAGTGTCGAAACGCATTGGCCAATTTGGATCGAATACGTCAAACTGGCCGTTTACTGGCTGGCAGTGTAAAAAGGGTAGCTGGCCACCGGGCCTCTCAATTTTCCGTGCTTAAATCCGAGGATCTCCAGGTGATTGATCACAAATACCGAGGAGCTGTCGCAGCGAGCGTCCTGACGCTTTTGTTGACGTCTGTGTTGTGGGGGCAAGGAAAGGAATCGGACGACTCAGAAATCGTTGTACCGAATGCGGCCTTGCTGACCGAGCGCGGGAAGGAACTGACCGAAGAGATGCGTGTGCTCAAGCGCAACTTGGCAGCGATGGGAGAACGGCACCCCAGCCGACCGACCGTCGAAGCCAAGATCGAAGCAATTCAGGAGCAACTGCAGGCATGGGAGCCCGCGTACGGCAACGAATCGAATCCGTTTCGGGCCGCAGAGGCGATGCCGCAAATGAACGAATACGATTTGCGTCAGTTGGTCATCCGTCTGAACAAACGTGTCGAATTGCTTGAGCAACGCGTTTCCGAGCTGGAAGCGAAAAAATAGCGGACGCGACACTCAAGTCACGTCGTGGCTGAAACTCCAGAGCAACTCTCTGCCGGCTACCAGTCTCTGGAATCGACATCTTTGAAGATCGGGGTGGACTCACCCCATCAGGCTTGGGTACCACCTCGTTTGCTCAAGTTTTCTCTGGAACGACCCGATGGCAACCTAGTGTGGGTTGGTATGTTCCCCTCACAGGCGTGGATCGGTGCATTTCGAATTGAATGGGCCAGTGACGGCAGCGAGATGACGACGATTAGTGCGGCTTCAACCTTTTGATTCAATCGTACGCCCGCTTGTCGGAATCCCCTCAATCCTAGTTGCTTCGATTGGCTCAATCGGGATGACTGTTGAATTGGTGACGATCATCATTTCTCAGACATCGTTGGGGCCAGGGGGGCAAGACGTTCGAAACTCAGAGTAACTCGCCAATTGTGAGCCTTGGTTTTGATTTCCGGATCTAGATGACGGGTCGCAAATTGCCGTGAACGCGGCACTGCACGATGAATGCACTTAACGCAACCGATTCAATGCCAACGGCGATTGACTCTGACTCCGCCGGCCCAACAGGCCGTCCGAAAGTGTCGCGCGCCCTGGCCATCAATGCGGCCAGTATTTGTAAGTCCTACACCATCGGTGGTGTCGCGAGGCCAGTTCTCGACGGAATCGATTTCCAGCTCCACGAACGCGAGTGCGTGTTCTTGGTGGGCCCGTCAGGCAGCGGAAAGACGACACTGCTTTCGATCCTGGGACTGCTGCTAACACCAGAAGCCGGTCAATTGCAATTCTTCGGTGAACGCGTCGATGGATTGCCTGAGGAAAAACGGACGTTGGTTCGTCGGAAAATGATCGGCTTCGTCTTTCAGCGATTTCAATTGATCGATGGGCTTGATGCAAAAGACAACGTCGCGATTCCGCTGACGATGCATGGGGTGCCGATTTCCGAAGCGCGTAAGACTTCGGCTGCATTATTGGAACGGATGGGACTGGGGGATCACACCGGTGCTCTACCGTCATCAATGAGTCCCGGCCAGTGTCAACGAGTCGCGCTGGCGCGTGCAGTGGTTGCCAAGCCAAAACTGATTCTCGCAGACGAACCGACAGCTGCCTTGGACAGCCAATCGGGCAAGGCCGTCATGGACTTACTTCGCGAACTTACAAACGAATTCAATACATCGACCGTTGTCGTGACGCACGATCCGCGAATCTATAGCTACGCCGATCGGGTATGCGAAATGGAAAACGGGAGGTTCAAATGAAACAATTGATCCTCGCTGGGGCAATCGCAGCGATCGGTACGGGGTTGATGATTGCGGTCGATCAGCAGCAATCGAACCCGCCGCCACGATTTCAAGCATTTCCTCCATCGTTCGAATCGGCGACCTTCGGTCCTGGCATCCACGCCGCCGGTCGAGTCGAGGGACGATCGGAGGCGATCGCCATCGCGCCTCACTTCGAAGGTCGAGTAGACGACATCCCCGTTAATCGGGGAACGCGTGTCGAGGCGGGCGCAACGCTATTCAAGCTGGATTCGAATCGATTTCAGGCACTGAAGGATCTTGCCGCTGCCCAATTGGAAGCGGCTCAGGCAAACCGCATGAAGCTGATCGCTGGTGCCCGACAAAGCGAAATCGAAGCGGCACGGCAAGAGGCCGAAGCGGCGATGGCGCGGTCCGAAGGCTCCCGCGCGCGATTCGAACGTGCGGCGAAGCTGTACCAACGCAATGCGATCAGTGCGCAAGCGTTCGAGGACTATCGAGCCGACCATGACTCGAACGAAGCGTTGGTCCAGGCAGCGAAACAGCGATTAGAAACTGTAAAAGCCGATCCGAGGCCAGCTGACCTTCTGGCCGCCGACGCCGAGATCGCTTCTGCGAAGGCACAATTGCGGATGGCCGAAATCGATCTGGAACGCTGCTCTATTAAAGCACCCTGTGATGCGATTGTGCTGGATATCGCCGTACGCCGTGGCGAGTGGGTCAGTCCGCAGGCAAGCACGCCTGCGGTCCGCATCGTCGACGCCAGCCAGTTGCGGGTGGTTGCCGAGGTCGATGAGCGTGATGCCTTGGGAGTGTTTATGGATCAACATTGCACGATCACCGTTGATGCCTTACCGGGGGAAAACTTCGCAGGCGTCGTGAGTGAAATTGAACCGCAGATGGAACCCAAAAAGATTTATGGCGGTTGGGCTGGCGAGCGAAATGAGACGCACACTCGGCGAGTTTGGATCGATCTTTCCGATTCGGTCGCATTGCCGATCGGTTTGCCTGTTGAGGTGATGATCGATCGTATTGAGCCTAAAGGCGATGAACTAAACGGTTAGAACGTTAGGGAACGTTCGGCAGGTCGAGTTCTCGGAACCCAAAGAAGATCGCGCCGTCTTGGCGATAGCTTGCCGGTGTGAGCCGGTGAAACGTTTGTGTCGTCGGACGTACGTTTGACCAGCGAACTGACCATCGCGGGCCGGTTTCGCTGATCCAAGGCAAATTGCCCGCGGGTAGCTCCGACATCAAGTACATGGCGGTGTTTCCGCCGACATCAGCGATGTAGAGGATCGGGTCGGTCAGGGTCGGCGCACCAACATAGACGTTGTCTTCTCCACGCAACCGCAGCAGATTCTGCTCGTTGGCGAGTGACGGTACGCCAATGATTTCGAAGTGCGGTTGTCCTTCGTCAACCAAAAAGACGCATTGGTTGGCTTCACGTTCGATCGCGACGGGATACTCTCCGTTCGGGCCCAACCGCATTCGTAATAGCCCGCGAGGTATTTCAGCGGTGATATTGGAAAAAGAAAGTTGGATTGAGCTGGAGATCAAAGAATTCGGAGGCACGACGGCGCCAGCGGTGTCGATCATTCGACCACTGATCGCTAATAGCCCATTGTTCCAAACCAATTGCAACGCTGCCGCTCGATCCATTTTGATAAAGTCTGCTTCCCCGCGAACGATCGTGTTGTCGAACACGAACGCCACCAGCGGCAAGGTGCCGTCAACGCTATCGGTGGCGAGCGGAGCAATCGCCGCTGGCGTGGGCGTTTTTACTTGGAAGAAACAGACACCGTCGTGAATCGCTTTGTTGACCAGCGTGAACGAGCAATTTTCAAACTCGGTCAACCGATTGTCATTGACGACAAACATCGCGCCGCCATCGACTTGTTCTTGGGCTAGCTCCCAGTGGAAATCGATATTTTTGAATTGGGTCCGGTGGTCTCCAATCACAATCATTTCGCTTCGACCGATCGCCAGTGTATCGGTCGAAACCATGCGAATTGTGGTGCGGTCGAGGGTTGATTCGATCACGAGGTTATCGCGCGGGATGGTGACCTTTCCGGTGACCAATCGCGGTGTCGCAAGTTGGATGCGGTCGACCTTAAATTGATCGGCAAGTTTCAAAGCGTCGTCGAGTGTCGGGCACAGCGCCGCGCCATCGGTGTCGCGGTCAATCCCATCGACCGGAATTGCCAGTGCCAGCAAGCTTGGCGGCACGACTCGGATGACTGTCGGGGCAGGGAGTGCCAAAGAGGACTCCTTCGCCGTCGACGTGCTTTTAGCCGATGTCTGAGGACTGATCTTTGAAATCGCGGTGCTGTTCTTTGGATCTTCTACCGCGCGTTCGGCTCGCGTCATTTCACCAGTCGTCGATGCGGTTGACGAAGGCGTGCCTGTGACGCTGGGCAATGGGCTTGTCGGTGCGGTGATTGGGCCGCCAACGATCTCGTTTGGGAAAGGAAGCTTGCCCGTGAAACGTGGAGGTCGGGCTGCTGCTTCGGAGAGGAGATCCGCGTCAACGATTGGTTCTCGTCCCTGATCGGAGGCATTGGCATCACTGGGAGTCTCCGTTGTCTCGGAGTCGATCATCGATTCAATTTGATCGCTTGTCGGCGACGGTTCCAGTAGGTCACTCCGCAGTCCGGTGGCATCGGGCAAGGCGTCTACGGGCGAACCGCCGTTTGATCGAGAGGCGCCTCGCAGCAGGCCTGGTGGGCGTTCGATGAGCAAGGCGTCTCGTGGGGCTGCGGACTGAAGTTCCAGGTAACCGGCGACCATCAAGACCAATAGCAACGCCAGCATCCATGGCAGATGGAATTGAAGTCGCTGCAATCCGTCATTTGCCGTTGGAATTGCAACACCGACGCCAGACCGGGCACGATGCAAATCAAATCGATATGCCAGTTCGCTCAGATCGGCTAGCAGGTCGCTTGCGGTTTGGTAGCGTGCCTTTGGATCCTTGGCCATCATGCGATGCATGACGGCGACGACTTCTTCTGGAAGATCAGGACGTTGTTGCCGGGGATCCGGCAGCGGAGCGTTGCCATGGCTGATCAGCTTTTGCAACATCGTTCCGCCTGTGTAAGGCGGTTCGCCAGTCAACATGAAATAGAACGTGCAGCCGAGCGAATACAGGTCGCTTCGAATATCAGCGTCACGCGGGTCGAGAGCTTGTTCCGGTGAGATGTAGTCGAACGTGCCGAGTGTCACGCCACTGGCAGTCATGTCTTCGCTCAACTCAAGGTTGTCGCTTCGCGCGAGTCCCATGTCGACAAGCTTGACTGATCCGTCTTCTGAGACAAGCAAGTTAGACGGTTTGATGTCGCGGTGGACGATTCCACGCTGGGCGGCATGATCGAGCGCCCGAGTGACTTGAGATGTGTACAGCACGGCATCGTCAAGTGATAGGACGCCGCGATCTTGAACGAGGTCGCGTAGGTTGATGCCGTGAATGTATTCAAAGACGATGTAGTGCCAATCGTCGTAATCACCCGCATCGAAAACCCGCGCGATCCGTGGGTGGTCGAGTTTCGCTGCGTTTTGCGCCTCGTTGCGAAATCGGCGTTGAAGTTCTGGATCGTTGCCGACAAACGGGATGACTTTGAGTGCGACGATCCGATCCAAGCGTTGGTCGTGAGCACGAAAGACCGCGCCCATCCCGCCGCCGCCGATCAATGCATCGAGGTAATACTGGTTCAGTTGTTGTCCGACCAGAACTTTTGCGATTTCGGCTGGTGTCCGCCCCGACCGCTCGCCTTGCTGTGGCCGTTGAATTTGGCGGATAATGGTCTTCGCTTCGTCGAGGCCATCGACCAGGACACCATCGCTGGTACGCAAAATGTCGTCTGACGTTGCCGACATGTCCGAACCAATGCGTCGACTTTCGCTGTCGTTCCGTCCGAGTTGTCGGTTCGAGGATCGATGGACGGAGCTACCCTGTGGCGCAGCAGAACCTGAGTTCTCGCGAGCTGCACTGCGTTGTGAGCCACCTTGAGAACCATTTCCGCGACGGATAATGGTGTCGTCGTCGCTTGGTGGTGGTTCGTTTTCCATCGAACACAATTGGCTTGGAAGAAAAGGGCGAGACCGATCGGGAGTCCTCGCGAGTGGCAGGCGCCGAACGATCCGTCATCCGTTTCGGTCAGCTACTACCTACTGGTTGCATCGTAGTCGTCGGGACAGCCATGGTCAACGAAATGTCGGCTTCGCCGCAGGTTGCTTGCATCGGTAATGTCGCTCGTATCGATCAGCCCCCCCAGCACGGTTATCGATCACAGCCAGCAAAAATCAGTTGACGCGACACGTGGCGTTTTCCCCCCGGCAAACAGCGAGACAGTTTTGTACAGCAATCGAGCCCATCCGTTCGCGTGTGGAAATCGTCGCGCTTCCCAGGTGCGGGGCCAAGACGACGTTTTTCATCGCTCGCAGTTCGGATTCCAGGTCCGGTTCGTTCTCAAAAACATCCAGACCCGCCCCTCCGATCTGCCCCTGCGTCAACGCCCAAAGAAGCGCCGATTCGTCGACGACCGGGCCACGAGCGGTGTTGATCAAGATGGCGTTTGGTTTCATCGATTCGAACTGTCGTGCGCCAATCAAATGATGTGTCGCGTTGCACAAGGCGACATGAACTGAAACGAAATCGCATTCGCCGAATAGCTTATCGAAATCGACGTACTCCAGACCGAGTTGCTGTTCTTCGAGTGGGGCGAGTCTGGTCCGGTTCCAGTAGAGCAGACGCATGTCAAACGCCCTCGCTCGTTTCGCAGTCGCTTTGGCAATGCGACCCATGCCGACAAAGCCGATGGTTGCGCCAGTCACCTCTTGTCCCAGCAACTGAAGGGGTTCCCATCCGGTCCAGTTGCCGCTCCGAACCAACTGATCTCCTTCGATCACGCGTCGAGATGCGGCCATCAACAAAGCCCACGCCATGTCTGCGGTGCAGTCGGTCAGCACACCTGGAGTGTTGGTCACAACGATTCCACGCTGGCTAGCGGCGTCTACCTCAATATTGTTGAAGCCAACAGCGTAGTTCGAGACAACTTTTAGCTGTGGCGCCGCGTCCATGACTTCGCCATCGACGCGATCGGTCAGCAAGCACAGCAGGCCATCGACGTCGGCAACACCACGCATTAGTTCGGATCGTGATAAGTCACGATCGAGGTCGAAGTGTTTGAGTTCGGCTTGCTCGTGAAGTGTCTCCATTGTTTGAGGAGGCAATCGACGGGTGAGGAATATCTTGGGGCGCGTCATTTTGAAAAGTTAGCTGATCGATTACAGAGAGGTTTTCGTCGCTGTGTATGCGTAGCGGTTATGCAGCGTATCGTCCATCAGGCCAACATGATTGAATGGCTGGATCAGACTGCGAATCGAATCGATCACGACATCATCCGGTTGGTCGCCGAAGAGCAACGATTGGCATTGATTGACGACATTGCGGAATTCGGTGTCTCCACACATCCAAAGATAGTCTGGTACTTCGCCGTCAATGATCGCTTCCTCGCAATTAATTGCCGCGGCAAAATAAATCATCGTTGCCGCCGTAAAACGCCTGAAAGAACGCATCGATCCATATGCGATATTGACCAGTTGATCAATCAGCTTTGCTTCTTCGACGACACTCGATCGGTACTGCTCCAATGATTCGGCGTCGTGAGCTTTTTGGCCGAGTATCAGTTCGGCGATCCGGTGAACTCCCGACAAAGCGTGCGCGATTCCGGTGCTGTGCAGCGGGTCGATCATCGCAGCGGTCGTTGGAGTCATGACACAATTCTGGCTGATGACTGGATCGTAGAGTCGCTGCAGTCGCGGCAGGCAAATCATATCGTCGCAGGGTTCGACGCGTTGAGCGTACTTCAAGATATGGTGAAGACTCGGATAGGCATCGAGCCTTTGGTCCAACAGCTCATAGCACTTGCGGCGAGCCTCTTGCTCTGATTCATGCGTTAAACCGGCGGATAGTGTGACGCCGACGCTCGTGATGCCGTTATTCATCCGCAGCATCCAGACCCAACCGCCATCGATCAAATGATGCTGGGCGGCGTTGTCAGAATCGAAAGGGACGCTGGCACGCTGGTCGCTATGAATCGAGTTGAATTCAGTTGTGAAAGGTTGGACGTTGTCATAGTGCGCGAAGGTCGCGCAGGTACGTGTTGTAAGTTGTTCCGTTATTGCAGATTGCTTCGCGAATCGCGCCGTGACCGTGCCAGCACCACTGGCATCAACGACGAATTCGCCGGTCGCCTTGGTCCCATTATTCAGCGTGACAGTCGCCGGCCCGTTCGTGTCTTCAGAATGGAAATCAATGACTTGGACGGATTCCAAGCAATCCACACCCGCTTCAGCTGCCATGCCGAAGTGATACATGTCAACATCTTTTCGGTACCAGTGTGTATCGCTCGATTCGTCACTTGGACTTGCCGCAACCAAAAGACTGCGTTCGCCCAACACTGACTCGCGACGAGTCGTATTGACTGGGCGATGGTCAAAATAGCTGAACCCGCGTTTTAAGCCACAAGCCAACTTAGGAAATCGCTGTTGCCATCCGTCGTAAGTCGACATGGAGACGAGATCGTCGAAACCATATTGTAGACCGATTCGTCGAAGCAGTAGATCGGCAATCGGCGTTGACGATTCGCCTATCACAAACCGGGGGTGGCGTGCACGGTCGATCAACAAAATCGACAGTCCACGGCTGGCTAGGATTCGTGCAAGAATTGAACCGCTGAAGCCAGAACCAATGATGATGACATCATACCGCATCTTGCATGATCGTCCTTTGTTTCAGGATTGCCTCTGACAACCAGCGTAACCGATTTTGATCATCGGGGAGTAACTCCTCTTCCTTGAACTCCCATAAATCAATTGAAATACAACTTCGGTCAGAAATCTCGAGTGCCTGTTCGAATAGTTCACTGAGGATGCTAAGACTCAGGTGTGGCAAACTAATTGAAGCATTTCCCCAGCCCGCACCTTGTCGTGCGGGAATCAAACTAATGTGTCTGGCGCCCTGTCGCGCAGCATGTCGAGCTGATAGAAGCGCCCAGCGAATTGCATCCGAAATGCTCATGTCTGGGGCGCCGACAATCAGAAACACTCTTAGATCAATACCGTGCTGTGACATCCATTTTGCGTATCGATCAAAGTCACCACGTGTCATCTGCTTACCAATTTTCGAAAGCAGCCGTGGGTGGACGGTTTCAAGTCCCACCGCGATCTCAAGTCGCGCGTCCAGTTTGTCAAAAAATTCGATGTGTCGGCCACGACCGATTCTGGGGTGATTCTCGACGATCACTCGATCATATCGATTGCATCGGTTCGCAATTGCGTCGTAGTCCGCTGTTGGCAGACTTGCCGCGTCAAAGAAGTTTCCGCTGTTGTAAAGCTTGATCCACGAAGCGGGTGGTAAGCGATCAAGTGCAAAATCGATTTGTTCGACGCTGGCGCCGACCGGAGGCGAATCTTCACGTGTAAATTGATGAAGATCGCACATGTTGCAACCGACCGGGCAACGACGTGCTGTCAAGAAGACGGTGTTCACATCGATCGCTTTCGTGACCCCTCGGTCTCGATAAGGCTCCTGTTCGGACAGGAAATCAATCGGACGTGAATAATCGAGCACTTGAACAACTGACCTACAGTGGGGCTTCGGTCGGGACGATGTCGATTTTAGCGGGGCCGCGAAAACACTTTCCAGCGGTAGAGTTCCCACAAATCGACGTTTCTTTTCCGTCATCGCATCTCAATCATCGAATCGATGTCTCAACCAAATCCAGATGAATTCGAAAAGCTCGCCTCGTTCTACTTGGGGCGGCAATATGACCTCGTGGCGAACAAATTGCTCGACCCACTCTTGATGTACGACGCGAAGGATTTGTGCACGCACGCATTGTGCGTCGGAATGACTGGCAGCGGTAAAACCGGTTTGTGTCTGTCATTGATCGAAGAAGCGGCGATCGACGGAGTACCAGCGATTTGCTTGGATCCCAAGGGGGATCTCGCGAATTTGCTTTTGACGTTCCCCGAATTGCGTCCCGATGATTTCAAGCCTTGGTTGGAACCGTCCGAAGCAATGCGCCACGGGCAAACGTTGGAGCAGTACGCTGGATCGGTTGCCAAACGCTGGCGTGATGGGCTCGCTTCTTGGGGGATCAGGCCGGAACGCATCTCGACGCTACGAAACGCCGTCGAAATGGCGGTCTACACGCCAGGCAGCCAAAGCGGTTTGCCACTTACCGTCTTGAAAACGCTTGACGCACCATCCTCCGCCGTTGTCAATGATTCCGATGCGATCGCAGAACATGCGACCGGAATTGTTTCCGCACTGATGGCTCTCCTCGGAATCAACGCGGATCCGCTAAGTTCGCCTGAGCATATCCTGATCGCAAGGATCCTTATCGATCGCTGGCAACAGGGCGTGGACGTCGAGATCGCTGAACTTATTCGTTTGATCAACGCACCTCCGTTTGATCGCGTTGGGGTCCTGGATCTCGAATCGTTTTTGCCAGCGGCGGACCGCAAGCAGTTGGCGTTGCGGTTGAACAGTTTGCTCGCTTCACCAGCTTTCATGCCTTGGCTGGAAGGCGATTCGCTTTCGATCGATCAATTGCTTTACACAAGCGATGGGAAGCCGAAGATCTCGATTCTTTCCATCGCCCATCTGACAGATCGTGAACGTGAATTCTTCGTCACAATCTTGCTGCAAGAATTGGTGAGCTGGATGAGAAACCAAGGCGGTACCAGTTCGTTGCGGGCAATGTTTTACATGGACGAAGTCGCCGGATACTTTCCGCCGGTCGCCAACCCGCCGACGAAGCCGCCCATGTTGACCTTGCTAAAACAAGCTCGCGCATATGGATTGGGTATCACGCTGGCAACACAAAACCCTGTCGACCTCGATTACAAAGCGATGTCCAATATTGGGACTTGGTTGATCGGGCGGTTGCAAACCGAACGAGATAAGGCTCGAGTGCTCGAAGGCTTGGAAGGCGCTGCGGTCACAGGAGGCCAAGAGTTCGATCGTGGTGAAGTCGAGCAGACGCTTGCGGCGCTCGGCAATCGGGTGTTCTTGATGAATAACGTTCATGATTCTGGGCCAGTCACGTTTCAAACGCGCTGGGCGATGTCATTTTTGGCTGGGCCACTTTCGAAAAGTCAACTTGGTGACTTGATTCGCAAACCGCCGGAAGTCGCTAGCGGCGAAGTCTCCACTTCAACTCGACAGGCGGCAAATCTGGGCCGGTTCGCGTCAGCATCACAACGCCCAGTAGTACCAGCCGGCGTGCATGAAAGCTTCTTGATTCCATCGCAATCTTCGTCGAATGATCCGCAGCGGTTCTACGCCCCCGCTTTGCTGGGCCGAGCTTCGATGCACTATGTCCATTCCAAGTCGGGACTGGATGAGTGGAAGGACCAAGTGCGGGTGCTCAAAGGAAGTGAAGGCAGGGTGAGCGAAGGGTGGGAATTGAGCCAGGTCTTGGGAAATGATTATGAATGTCAGTCGTCACCCGAAGATGGATTTGAATTCGCTGAATTGCCCAGCGAGTTTTTGAATGTAAAATCGTTGCGGTCGCTCACAAAGGATTTGAAAGAGTATCTTTATCGAGAGTGCCACGAGTCCGTGTACACCTGCAAGCAAGTGAAGGGTGTCGCGCCGGCTGGCAGCGACCCAAAAGACGCTCGCTTGTATTTCCGTCAATTGCTACGTGAGCAGCGAGATCTGCAAACCGAGCGATTGCGTGAGAAGATTGACCGAAAGATCGATTCGTTGCAAAAAAAGCTTCGCACCGCCGAAGAGCGAGTGGATCGGGAAGCAAGTCAATCCGATGCCGCGGTGCGTTCAACCCTGTTGACGGTCGCCTCGTCGGTGCTCGGAGCATTCATGGGAAGCCGGCGTGGCGGCGTGATGACCGTCGCACGTGGGATCAATCGAGCTAGCCAGCAACGCGATGACGTCAAGCGGGCCGAGGCGGCAATGCGATTGATCGAAAAGGACATCCAGGAATTGGAAAAGGAGTTCCAGCAGGAACGCGACAAATTGGTTGATCAGTTCGATTGCATGGACCTGGAATTGGACTGCCAATCAATCCCACCGAGGAAATCGGATCTAAAGGTCGAAGATTTAGAGATCGTATGGTTGCCGTACGAACTCGATCGCGAAGGCAGGTTGCGTTCGCTCGCGGAATTTTAAGCACCTGCAACTCGGTAGTTGTCGGGGCGGGGACTCATCGCTTCGTCCACTACTGGTTGTCCTATCAGCCGTTCGCGCTAGTGCCGCAGATTCTAATTCCTATGCCACTAGCGCGAGGATCTGCTGAGTCTTGGTTGATTGCGTTTTTTCACGCCAAGTTCGTGGGCGTTTGAGCCTCTCGGATTTTTTCCCTGTTCCGTCATAAGTCCACTCCACAGGCTTGGCGTAGGTGCGGTTGTAGTACTCGATAAAGCTCCGCAGTTTGTCCGCCAAGTCCTTCCGGCTCGTGAAGCTCCCGTGCCGCATCACACGCTTCGCAATCA